>JAQUNQ010000086.1 GCA_028717505.1 Candidatus Peribacteraceae bacterium | reverse complement strand
GCCCCCGTCGCATGAATATCCTCGTGATCGCCGCCCATCCCGATGATGAAGTGCTCGGCTGCGGAGGGGCCATCGCGCGCCTGGCCACGGAAGGGCACGCTGTCTCCATCCTCATCCTCGGTGAGGGTAGTACCGCGCGCGCCGACGATCCCACGAAGGCAAACGCACGCGAGCGCAATGCCTTGCACGCCACGGCGCAAAGAGTCGGGAAATTTCTTGGTGCGAAAGAGGTTCTCTTGAGTAAGTTCCCGGATAACCGCTTTGATACCATCCCTCTCCTCACCCTCACGAAAGTTGTAGAGGAGCAGATCGCGCGCCTCCACCCCACCGTTGTGTACACGCAACATGGGGGAGACCTCAATGTGGACCATGCACGCACGTTCCGCTCAGTACTCACCGCCACCCGCCCAATGGAGGAGGATTCAGTGAAGAAGATCCTCGCCTTCGAGGTGGGTTCCTCCACAGAATGGGCATTCCAGCAGTTCGAGCCGGTATTCCGGCCTAGCGTCTTCGTGGATATCGGCGCCACCCTTGAGAAAAAAATCGAAGCGATGACGATGTACCGGAGCGAGGCGCGCCCCTTCCCGCACCCACGCAGCGGAGAAGCAATCCGGGCCAATGCCCACCGATGGGGAAGTAGTGTTGGCCTCCGCGCAGCCGAAGCCTTCTCCCTCGTCTGGAGCAGAGAGTAAGCAGGAGAAGTCAATGGCATCTTCTGTTCCGCTCGCCTTCCCTCTTTGCCATACTGTCCCGCGCGATGAACATCATCCTGAAATCCTTTGACGGCTCTGCATACGACAACCCATTCATTGAACGCGCACTGAACGGGCTTCCCCTCGGAACGTGCATCTCCGTCATCAACGATGATTTCCTGCTCCCGAACATTGCCGCAGGGAAGCACATCAGAATTTCTGCAAATGCCATGCGCGAGGGGAGGTACGACGCCGTGGACTGGAACACGATTGGCGCGCTCGATGCGGAGCTCATCGAGTCCATGCGCCACACTGAGGCAATCTTCATGACCATGGTGGAGCGCTACGTCCGCCGCGGGGACCTCCCCTACCATCAACGGAAAAGGCAGTATCTGCAGCATCTCCGGTACTGGAACCACATGCTCGAGGGGCATCACATCGATCTCCTGCTTCTCAATCATCAGCCGCACCAATGCTATGACTACGTCCTCTATAACCTCTGCAAGCTGAAAGGGATCAAGACGCTCTATTTAGAGCGCGCCACCGTCATCGACGCCTTCTTCGTGCTCGAGGACTGGGAACAATCGGGCGGGGCCATCCGCGATCGCTACCTCACCCTTAAGCAGGAACTCTCCGACCCTCGCCGCGAAGTCCCCCTTTCAGAAAATTACGAGGCATACTTTCAGTCCTACACCAAGGAAACCCCCGAACCGTGGTTCATGCACTCGCCCCGCTTCGAGCAGCACACGCGCCGCAGGAGCTTTGCAGCAATGTGGTGGCGGAAGGCCCTGCGCGAACTGCGGCTGCACCCTCTGCGCTTCCTGCGCAGCATTGTTTCCATCGGTTTCTGGGCAAACAAGCTCCGACAACACGGCACCATTCAGACCTACTTCCGCAATGTCCGCACGCCCGACCTCACTCTGCCCTACGTCTACGTCGCCCTTCACATGCAACCGGAGATGAGCACCTCTCCGCTCGCGGGCGCTTTCGTGGATCAGGAACTCATCATTCAGCTTCTGGCATCCTGCCTGCCAAAGGGTGTCCGCATCTACGTGAAGGAACACCCCATGCAGACCGAGCGATGCCGCAGTGCGGAATTCTATGAATCCCTCCTGGAAAACCCATCCGTCACATTCGTCCCGCGGGACACGGACACCTTCCTCCTCATCGAGCATGCGGCAGCGGTGGCCACGGGGACCGGCACAGCGGGCTTTCAGGCACTCTTCCGCGGGAAACCTGTCTTCCTCTTCGGCCATCGGTTCTTCCAGTTCGCTCCGGGCATCCACCGCATCACAACGAAGCAGGACTGCCAGCACGCCATCGAGAGCATCTTCAAGGGGAAGGGTGCCCCAAATCTCCGGGATCTCCGGATCTTCCTGAAAGCGGTCGAGGAGTTAGCCACCCCCTACACTGGCATTCCGCACAGCCCCCACGAAAAGTTCACACAGGAGGAGAAGGGCCGTATGATGGGTGATACCATCGGCAGGAAAGTGCGGGAGGTCTTCGGGTTGTCCGAAGCATCGGTTCACGTTACCGTGGGGTCCTCCCCCAACAGCCAATGAATCGCCCAACGAGACGCGAGCTCTATGAGCAACACCGAAAATACATCGAGCAGGAAGGTCTCTCCGCCCTCATCGACTTCACGGAGAACATCGACTTTCAGGAGGGCGTGTTCGATGCGGTGAGCGGGAAGCTCATGACCCCCTTCCCTCCGGAACCGGCCGACCTGGTCCGCCTGCACAAGCTCATTCGGCAGAGAAAGTCCTTCACGATTCTGGAGTTTGGCGTCGGCTACTCCACCATCGTGATGGCCGACGCCCTTCGCAAGAATCAGCTGGAATGGGAGAGTCTCAAGGAGAAACCTGCCGTGCGCAACCGCTTCCTCTTCCAGCTCTTCTCCGTGGATGCGGATGCCAAGTGGCTGGAGAGTGTACGGAAGCGCCTGCCTGCAGTACTCACGAACCACGTGCACCTCAGCCACAGCACCGTCCACATTGGGACCCACAACGGGCAACTCTGTCACTTCTACGATGCCATCCCCGATGTCATCCCTGATTTCATCTACTCCGACGGGCCCGCAGCGAAGGACGTCCAGGGGAACATTCACGGGTTGAGCTTCCAGTGCGACGAGAGAACGGTGATGCCAGCGGACCTGCTCCTCATGGAATCTACCTTCCTCCCCGGGACGTTTATCCTCATCGACGGCAGGACGAACAACGCGCGGTTCATCGAACGGAACTTCACACGCACTTGGGAAGTGCGTTGGGACCGGGAAGGAGATGCCACAACATTCGAGCTCAAGGAAGAGCGCCTGGGAAAGTACAACGTTCTTGGATCAGATTTCCTCTGATCAGTGGAAGACTGTTGCAACCTCCTGAAGAATCGCCCGCGCATGATTCTCCACGTGCGCATCGAAGGGAAGCTGCGTCACATCGTAGTGCCAGGGGTTGAGCGTGCCGGGCACGCAGGTCTCCTCCACCGCTTTCAGGAAGAGTCGGCTCTCCATCGGAGAGGGTATTCTCCCCTCCTGAAATACCGCCCGCACGGCATCAGCGCAATCCTGACGCGTCCGTATGGGGTAGACACCTCGCGCATACTGATAGAAACGACTCCCAAAGAGGAACACGGGCTTGCCTCGAAAAATTGCTTCAAAGCCGGCCGTCCCCGTGACGGTGGCAAGAGCCTTGCAGTGTTCCCGAAGGAGAAAGGTATCGCTGCTGCGCGCGACGAGACGGACATTCGGGATCGCAAGGAGATCTTCATAGAACGCGATGTCCCGCTTCAGCCAGCCGCTCGTCCAGATATGCTCCTTCACGTAGAGCAGAACACCATGAGGAAGATGCTGTGCGAGGAGCTGCGCCACGAGGATCTGATCCACGAAGCAGCCACCCATGGGAGCCGTCGAGGCTTCCGGCTGGTAGTGGAGAGGGAAATACACGAAAGGCACCGTCAAATCCGGCGTGATGGCGTGAGCATCGTAAAAGGCAGCGCAGGCGCGGATGACGCGGCGCCGGCCCCATGCCAAGAGCACCTTCTGGACACCGGACAGCGTTCCGTAGTGGGCGATGATCCGGAAAGCGGCGAGCGGCGCACGGACGATCATCTCCCGAAACAACTTCCAGCGTGATAATCGCGTCACCTTGGCAGGCGGACGCTCTCCTTCGGGCCGCGCAAGCGCCCAAAATCGATCGTCAAAGCGCTTCTCGAGGAGAATGTGTGCCGGATCACGAACATCTGTGAATTCCCTGAGAAGCTCTTCATACCGCGGACGGATCTGGATGGCGGAATCGCGGATATCCCGCTCAGCAAAAGAGGTATCGCGCACCATGGCTGTGTCCTCGAAGTAGAGGACTGGAACACCGTGGACCTTGCAAAGGTGGTAGATCACGATGTCGGGGATCTCATGGGGAATCCATGCCGAGAGGTAGAAGTTGATGGCGTGTCGCGTGAGGTAGTCATTCCAGAAACGCAGGTGGCGAAGGTACAGATGCTTGCGGATGAAGAACGGAATGCTCCGCTTCCATTCCAGACGCGTCATCATTTCCATGAACACCGCCTCGCACTCGCGCATGCTCTCAATGAGGACCTCATCCAGTGGGGCGAGAGGACCAATCCACCGCGCCGTAATTGCCGCCGCGGACCTCGCTGGAGATAAACCACTCCTGCGCCTCCGCGGGCAGGACGGGGAAGA
>JAQUNQ010000085.1 GCA_028717505.1 Candidatus Peribacteraceae bacterium | reverse complement strand
CTGAAGGAACTCGATATCATCGAAGGGTAATTCTTCTTCTGCCATGGATGAATACCGAACCGCCCTCCGGACCAACATCTGGAAGCTCTACGTCCTGAGTGCCGTCTCGACCTTCGGCTTCGCCGTGCCCATCTTCATCCCCTTCCAGCAGGAGTACGGCCTCTCGCTCCAGCAGGCCTTCCTCCTGCAGGCAGCATATGCGCTCGTCCTCGTCGTCCTCGAGATCCCCTCCGGCTACCTCGCGGACCGCTGGGGACGGCGCAATACCATCCTCACCGGTTCTTTCGCCCTCTTCCTCGGCATGCTCACCTATGCCGTCACGTCGGGATTCTGGGGATTCCTGCTCGCCGAGAGCTTGCTCGCACTGGGCATCAGCTTCCATTCCGGGACGACGGAGGCACTCACCTACGACTCGCTCGTGGAACTCGGTGAGGAGAAGCGCTACCTCCGGGTGAACGGCCATCAGGGATTCCTTGCGCTCGGGAGCAAGGCAGTGACATCGCTCCTCGTCGGCTCCCTCGCCACCGTGAGCCTCCGTCTCCCCTTCTGGGCGGATGTCCTCCTCTTCGGCATTGGGATACTGACCTCCCTCTTCCTCGTGGAACCGCACCGGCACCTGCTGAAGGAAACCAAGCACCTCACGGCCATGTGGCGCATCTGCCGGCACGCCTTCCTCAGGAACCGGGCCCTCCAGGGCATCCTCCTCCTCTACACCGTTGTCGCCGCCATCGATGTGCAGATCTTCTGGTTTCTGCAACCCTACCAGACTTCCATCGCCCTCCCGCTCGTCTTCTTCGGGATCACGAACGCCGCCATGTGCCTCCTCGGTGCGCTCGCCTACCGGTACGTGCACCTGTTTGGAAAGCACGCGGAGCGCATGGACGTGCTCTTCGTCATCTCCGTGATTCTCATCCTCACCTGCTTCGGCATGAGCGTCGTCTCGTCCCTCTGGGGCCTCGCCTTCTTCATCCTCGAAGGCATGGCCTTCGGACTCTTCGATCCGCTCTCAAGCAACATCATCAATCGCATCACGACGTCCGACGTGCGCGCGACCGTGCTCTCCCTCCGCTCCTTCACTGCCCGCCTCCTCTTCGCGGCCCTCTCGCCCCTCCTCGGCTACGTCGCCGACGTCTACTCTCTGAGCCAAGCCCTGCTCCTCACGGGTATCATCGGCATGGCTGCGCTCCTCCTCACCTTCGCTCTGGCACAAACGCAACAGAGAAAATTGGATTAAGATGCACCCATGAGGGAAGCCATGGAAATCCGCGGAAACATCTGGAAGCTCTACGTGCTCAGGGCACTGGAAGGCGCCATCGTGCTGATTCCCGTGCTCATTCCCTTTTATCAGGAGAACGGCATCCCCCTCACGCAGGTCTACCTCCTCGAAGCACTCTTCTCCCTCCAAGTCCTCCTCCTCGAGATCCCTACGGGTTACCTGGCCGATCGCTGGGGAAGGAAGAAGACCCTCGTGGCGGCGATGTTCTTCTGGAGCGGCGGATGGCTCTGGTATGGCGCGGGGCACACGTTCGTCGATTTTCTCGCCGGCGAGCTCCTCCTCGGACTCGGTGCGAGCCTCTTCTCCGGCACGATCGAAGCCATGACCTACGACTCCCTGCTCGAGATGCAGGAGGAGCAACGCTACCGGCGCGTCGCGAGCCACCAGTCCTTCTGCATGTTCATCGCAGAGGCGTGCGCGAGTATCCTCGGCGGGTTCATTGCCCTCTGGAACCTGCGCGTCACGGCCTGGACCACCTTCGGCCTCGTGGTCCTCGGCCTCCTGGTTGCGCTCACGCTCCGGGAACCGCACCGCCACAAGAAAATGGAGGGCTCCGAGCACCTCCGGGAGATCTGGCGCATCGTCACGCACACGCTCGTGAGGAACGTGCCTCTCCGCAGCATCATTATCCTCCACAGCATCATCTCCACCATGACCCTCTCCCTCTTCTGGTTCACCCAACCCTATCAAATGGCAGTGAGCCTTCCGCTGGCGTTCTTCGGAATCACCCATGCCCTCATCGTAACAGCAGGCGCGTTTGCATCGCGCGAGACACACCGATTGGCGCAATGGATCGATGATCGCCTGTTCCTGCTCCTCATCGCACTTGCGGTCATCGTCTGCTACACAGCTCTCGGCACGGTGACGGCTCTCTGGGGAATTTCCTTCTTCCTCATCGGACGCATCGCATGGGCCTTCCTCTCCCCGCTCACGAGCGACATGGTGAATCGCATGACGACCTCGGATGTACGCGCGACGGTCCTCTCCATCCGTGCGCTCGGCTCGCGTCTCCTCTTCGCCTGCTCCATCCCCTTCCTCGGACTCATCGCAGATCGCTCGGGAAGCCTCTCTCCGGCCTTCTTCCTCGTCGCCATCGTCGGCGGGAGTGCTCTCCTTGTCACCTTCCTCCTCATGCGACCCGTGTGGGAGAGAATCCCGAAATGAAGCGAGGAAAGATCTGCCAATTCGCCTCATGATGAGCAAAATTATCGCAACAGGAAGCAAAAATCCCGTTCCCTTGATGAAGGGATAAATTGTTGCATTGCGCACGATTTTGCGTAGTCTTTCTCCATGCCCAACAGACAACGAGGAAGATTCACCGGCTATCAACGATCACGAAACCACCCGGCCACATGGCGAGCCGACAACAAGGAGGAGGAACGAATGTTCTGGGAGACGAAAGACGCCGAGCGGGAGAAATATGCCCGCCGCACAGCACTCGTGTCCTGGGCTCGGGAACACTTCCAGGCATTATTGGGCATACCCACATATGCCCGACGTGCCGAGGACATTGATCGCCCCGTTCAATACGAATATCTGGCATTCGAGATCGCCCGGCATCGAAAGCGTCTGGTGCTTCCGACGATCCACAGCATACGCAGATCATCGTCGACGGAGCAGACGCTCCTGGAACACGACATTTCCCTCACGCGTCTGTGCCTCAGCGAACTCCCGAATGCCATTGCGAGCTTCGATCCGCGCTCCCATGAGGAGAACGGTACATCCTTGGAACAGCATATTGAGTATCACCTGTGTGCCCACATCAATCAGATTCTGCAGCAGCTCCTCGCAACGAATGGGGGAGAGCACGCTCTTGACTGAGAACGATCGTACACCTATCATGGTGAACGTTCGTTCCCCAAACCGCGATGACCCTCACCCCCCATCAGCGCACCGTCCTCAATTACATCGGTGAATTTCAGGTGAAGCGCGGATACTCCCCCTCTCTCGCCGATCTCGCACTCGCCTTCGGCGTGCGGAGCAAGAACGCCATCGCGAAGGTGGTGAACGCGCTCGTGCGCGAGAAGCAGATCGAGAAGGACCCGAAGGGACGCATCAAGATCATCGAAGCCCCGACCGTCGTGGAGCAGCAGCCAATGGTTCTCCCCCTCTTCGGCCCCATCGCGGCGGGCTTCGCGACTGCGGCGGAGGAGCAGGCGGAGGAGCTCGTGAACCTGGAGAGCTTCCTCGTGAAAGACCGCGCCAATACGTTCCTCCTCCGCGTGAAGGGCAACAGCATGGAGCCGAGCCTCTACGAAGGAGACATCGTCATCGTCGAACGCAAGAAGGAACCGCGCGTGAGCAACATCGTCGTGGGCATCCTCGACGGGGAATTCACCCTGAAGCGGCTGAAGCGCGATAAAGGGAAGTACTACCTGCAGGCGGAGAACCCTGACTATCCCGATCTGTACGCCATGGACGAGCTGAAGATAGGAGGCGTAGTGCGCGGGGTGATGCGGAAATACTAAAGCGTGCCCTGAGCGACGAACACAGTGAGGAGTCGAATGGGCACAGACCCACCCCTCCCTTCATGGGAGGACCGCGCGCCACGGGGGGTGAAGGGGAAGGCCCTGTCCGCAGACGTTTGCCGACGAATCGGTTCCGAATCCTTGTAGGAACCGATGAGGAGGCGCAGGGCCGGGTGGAGCGGGCTTTGGCGCGCGAGCGCTTTCTTTGGTCCTTTCTTTGTCGCCCTACCACTGGCGGTCGCGACCGCCGTGGCCTGACAAAGAAAGGATGAACTATCGTGCCAGTGCCTTCAATCGTTCCTCGATCTTCTTGAGCTTCGCTTCTCCATCCGCCAGCTTCTGCCGCTCGGTTTCCACGACCTCCGGCTTGGCACGCGCAATAAATTGTTCGTTGCCGAGCTTCGCGCGGACAGAGGAGAGGAAGCGCTCAAGGTTCTGAAGCTCTTCTGACAAGTTCTTCCGCACCTTCTCGACATCCAACACGCCCTCAAGCGGGATGTGTACCTCGGCATCGCGGAGAAACATGCTCACCGTCCCTGTTCCCGCCACGTGTTTCTCTTCCTCCAAGACAAGATTTTGGAGTTTCCCGAGCCGCACAATGTGCTCGCGGTGCGCGTCGAGGAAGGGGCGGAACCGCTCCGCATACACGGAAGCA
>JAQUNQ010000084.1 GCA_028717505.1 Candidatus Peribacteraceae bacterium | reverse complement strand
TGTCTCGCTCGCTACGATTTTGCTCGCGCTCGTGTGTGGCGGATGGTTCGTGGGATCGCCCGGGCAGGAGCGCCTGCGCAAATTGGATGAGCAGCGCGTGAGCGATCTGCAGGCGCTGGCGAATGGCGTCTATGATGTGGTGTACAAGGGATTGCCATACGATTCGTCGACCCCACTCTCCGAGTCGTTGCCGGCAACGGTGAAGGAGGTGATTGCCAAGTCAGGCGTCACACGCGTGAATGATCCGCAGACGGGAGAACCCTACATCTATCGCGTGATCAGTTCTTCGCGCTTCGAGGTGTGTGCCGTCTTCGCACTTCCCGGCGTGCATTCGTATGACAGCTTCTGGGATCACAGCGCTGGAGAGCAGTGCTTCTCCTTCGACGTGAAGAATCGGCAGCACGTCTACTAGAGCATTCTCATCGATTTTCTCGTTGCGAGAGTGCTTCCCCTTTCGCAGTCCCTTCTCCATAATCCTCCGGTGACCGAGAAGCTCAAGCTCCTGGCACGCGAGTACGAGATGCTGCACAGCAAGATGCAGGATCCGGAGATCCTTGGTGACCCGAAGCAGATCGCGAAGATCGGTAAGCGCCTGAAGCAGCTGGAGCCGCTCCTCCCGCTTCTACGCGAGTATGAACATTGCCGGGAGGCTGTCACGTTTGCGCAGGAAGCTACTGGCGATCCGGAGTTCATCGCTCTGGCGCGCAAAGAGGCGGAGGAGGCGGCAGCCCGCATTCCCCTTCTGGAGGAACAGATGCGTGCCTTCCTCGTTCCCCGCGATCCTCATGATGATCACAATGTGATTCTGGAGGTGCGGGCGGGGACAGGGGGGGAGGAGGCCGCCCTCTTCGCGGCGGATCTCCTGCGGATGTATCTGCGCTATGCAGAGGAGAAGGGGTGGAAGACAGAGCTTTTGGATCGGACCGATGCTGGGGGGGGCGGGGTGAAGGAGGCGGTGGTTCGCATCGACGGTCCCGCGTTCGGCGACCTCAAGTTCGAGTCCGGCGTCCATCGTGTGCAGCGCATCCCCGTGACGGAGAATAAGGGGCGCGTCCATACCTCCGCTGCGACCGTGGCGGTCCTGCCGGAGGCCGAGGAGGTGGACATCTCCATTCGCCCGCAGGATCTCAAGATCGATACCTTTCGCGCGAGCGGGGCCGGCGGTCAGCACGTGAACAAGACTGAGAGCGCCATTCGCATCACGCACATTCCCACAGGGACCGTGGTGGCCTGTCAGACGGAGCGCAGCCAGATACGCAATCGTGAGCTTGCGATGCATCTGCTCCGGAGTCGGATCTATCAGGCGGAACAGGATCGGCTGCAGCGTGAACGGGGAGAGATGCGATCCGGGCAGGTGGGTTCGGGGGACAGGAGCGAGAAGATCCGCACTTACAACTTCCCGCAGGATCGTGTCACCGATCACCGCATCAATGAGAACTTCAGCAATCTTCCCGCCATCATGGACGGGGAAATCGGAGAGATTGTCGAGGCTCTCAGGAAGAGGGATCAGGAGGAGAGAATCGCAAGTATCAGGGCTGAAAATGAATAAATTATTTGTTCGCATTCCGTAATGCACGCATCGTCTCAATGCGTTTTTGGATGAGTGCTGCTGTGCCGATGTCCGAGCGGAAGCGCACCGGCCCGCTCACCTGATGGCAGAGCTCCTCGGCAATATGTTCCGCTTCTGCGATGGTGGGGGCGATGCCGACGATGCCCGCTGTGCGCGATCCCCCGAGGTGGAGGGAGCCATCGGGGTGCTGGGTGATGTCCCCGTAGAAGATGCGTGCCTGCTCGGGCTCCTCCGGAAACGTCACGAGCTGTCCTTGCTGCTCTTTGCTCACGGGATAACTCTTCGGCGTGATGTACTTGCAGACGGTGGCGAGGGGTTCGAAGGAGACGAGTTCCTCCGTGAGCGCCCCCTGTAGGATGGCCTGGCAAATGTCCACGAAGTCGGAGGAGAGGAGCGGGAGAATATTGAGGGCCTCCGGGTCTCCGAGGCGTGCGTTGTATTCGATGACGCGGATGCCATCCACGACTGCCATGAATCCTCCGTAGAGGACGCCGCGGTAGGGTTCGCCACATTCCTCCTGCAGTGCTTCGGCGACATGTCGGTTGATCGCACTCGCCTGCCGGATATCTTCCTTCGAGAGGAAGGGGAGGGAATGATTCGCATCCGTGTAGGTTCCCATGCCTCCGGTATTCGGTCCCGTGTCCCCCTCGTAGGCCCTCTTGTGATCCTGCACCGCTGGCATGTCCACCACCTGCGTGCCGGAGACGAAGGAGAGGAGACTGAACTCGATGCCGGTGAGCTTCTCTTCGAGGACCACGCTGCCGCACTCCCGGATGCACTCCTTGGCGTACTGTATGCCCTCCTCCACGGAGGAGAGATGTTCACCACTCACTTTCACGCCCTTGCCGCCTCGCAGGGCATCGTACTTCACCACGAATGCGCCCTTCAGATCGTGATCAATAAAATTGATCATATCTTTCCGCTCCATAGAGGTATAAACGCGAAACAATGGTGATGCATTGATGCCGTGCTTCCTCAGGAGATTCCGCGCGAATCCCTTACTGGCTTCGATGCGTGCAAGGGTTTTCTTTGGTGCGACGGACGGAATTCCAATGCTTGCGAGGAGATCGGCGAGGCCGCCGCCAATGGGATCATCCGGGCCGATGAAAGCGAAGTCCGGTTTGGACTTTTTGGCTATTTCCAGGACTGAATCGAAATCCATGATGCTCTGCACGTGCTGGGACACGGAGAGATTCCGGATGCCCGGATTGGCGGTCGTGCAGACAGAGATGATGTCCGGGTGATGGCGGGAACGCGAGAGGGCATCGGCGATCGCGTGCTCGCGTGCCGATGAGGCGATGAGGAGGACGCGCATGCTCAGACGAGGGCGAGGGTCTTCTGGGAATCATTGTCTTCATCCAGTCGGTAGGAGTCGCGCGTCTCGTTACGACCGCGCGCCAGTTCTTTAAGGAGCTTCGGGGTGACTTCCGGCGTGGGATACTTCTTCGTGAAGCAGCCGTCGCTGAAGCGCTTGATGCGCGGGTTCCCGTAGCGCACGGACTTGCGCAGGTCGTCGATGGTCCCGTAGAAGAGTCCGTCCGCCTTGATGTACTTGCGGATTTCCTCAACAGAGAGATTGGCGCCGATGAGCTCCGCAGTCGTGGGGAGGTCGATACCGTACGGGTCGGGGCTGATGATGGGCGGAGCGGCGGAGGCGAAGTACACCTTCTTTGCGCCGGCCTCCCGCACCAGCTCCACGATCTTCTTGCTGGTATTGCCACGGACGATGGAGTCATCCACGAGGAGGACGTTCTTCCCCTTGAACTCAAGCTCGATGGGATGGAGCTTGAAGTGGAGGCTCCGCTTCCGGAGGGACTGGCCCGGCATGATGAAGGTGCGGTGGATGTAGCGGTTCTTGATGAGCCCCTCGCGGTAGCGCACCTTGAGTTTGTCCGCGAGCCCTGCTCCGATGGGGCGGCCCGTGTCCGGAACCGGGATGACGGAATCGATGTGGATACCGGCTCTCCTGATCTGCTGCGCGAGGTACTCCCCCATGCGGACGCGTGCCTTGTAGACGTTTACACCGTCAATGGTCGAGTCGGGGGCAGCGAGATAGACCCATTCGAAGATGCAGGGGTTGAGCTCCCCATGGCGCACCTGCCGCGAGTGCAGGCGGTTCTTGTGGTCGATGAAGACCGCCTCGCCGGGATGGATGTCGCGGACGAATTCAAAGTCGAGTGCTTTGAAGGCGGAGTTCTCCGATGCGATGATGTACTCCTCCTTCATGCCGAAGCGGCGTTTACCGAGTTGGAGCGGCCGGATGCCGTGTGGATCGCGGAAGCCGAGGATGCCCTGCCCGCCGATGAGCGCCACGGCGGAGTAGGCGCCCTTGCATCGCTTGAAGACGCTCTTCATGGCGCTGAAGACTTGCTCGGGAGTGAGGCGGCCCTTGGGGCGCTGATTCTTCAGAGCCACGGAGAGCATGTTGAGCAGGACTTCGGAGTCGGAGTTCGTATTGAGGTGGCGGTACTCTTTCTCGAGGAGGAACTTGCGAAGTTCTCCGGCGTTGGTGAGGTTCCCGTTGTGTGCGAGGGCAATACCGAAGGGGGTGGAGACGAAGAAGGGCTGCGCCTCGAATTCACTGGCACACCCCGCCGTCGGGTAGCGCACGTGTCCGATGCCCATGGTGCCCTTGAGGCGGTTGAGTGACTTCTCGTGAAAAACGTCCTGTACGAGGCCGTTGGCTTTCTTCAGATGGAATTGGCTGTTGTACGTGATGATGCCTGCTGCGTCCTGCCCGCGGTGCTGGAGGAGGATCAAGCCGTCATAGAGATCCTGGATGGCGTCACGGAAGCCGGCGACGGCGATAATTCCACACATTTAATAGAGCGTAGGGGGTAGGGGGGAGGGGGGAGGACGCACGCTCAAGCGGGCCTCACGGAACGGAATCCGGAAGGCCGAAAACGAGGGAAACGGTGTTTCCACGGAGGCATTTTACAGATTTGCCGCCTCTTCGCAAGATCCTTCGCTCATTTCATTTGTCTTT
>JAQUNQ010000083.1 GCA_028717505.1 Candidatus Peribacteraceae bacterium | reverse complement strand
TGGGTTTCCGCGGCCCGCAGCTGGAAGAGAAGCTGGCAGCATTGCAGTCGTCCGATCGTCCATTTTCGACGATGATGGATGCGGGGGTGACGGCGCTGGATGTGTGGGAAATGAATCAGGACATCAGCAATGATCCCGCGCGCGGGACCTGCCATACCGTCAATCCCGAGGGGGTGGTCGTCGAGACGGGGGAGCCGTTCCAGGTGCCGCCGAAAGAAGTCCTGCGCGCCGAAGGACGTCCGGGTGGCATCGGCAATGCGGGGCGGCGCATCGGGGAAGTTCTCGCGAATGAAGAAAGGGAGCGGAATGCTCCCGGAGCGGTCGCGGCAGTGACGCGCCGCCGCGTGATGTCACTTCTCGGACCCATCAGCAATGACGCCGTGGGGCAGGTGTATAAGGACAAGATCCGTGGGGTGGATACGGAACTGCTGCGTCCCCATCCGCAGATGCCCGGAGAAAGCGGCGTCTCCGTCATCCGGGTGCACGGACTCGAAAATACCCCGAATGTCCGGAAGGGCGATCGTGCCATCGTCTTCCGCCCCGGCGTGAACAGGAAGATGACTTTCACGGAGGATGATCTCTTCGAGATCTACCGGAGGCGCCCGGGAATTTTTCACTTCTCCTATCCCGGATTCGGTCCGGAGGCGATGGACAGCCCCGAGGACGACGGGCAGACCCTTGCTTGGGTGGTCGATGAGGTGCAGAAGTTTTGCCCGATCGTGAGCGTCGACGTGCACGGGCCCACGGAGCTCTGTCAGATCCGGCGGGTTCTCCCCTGCCTGGACATGGTGAACGGGAACCTCCAGGAGATCGCGCGGATTCTCTGCGGGATCGAAATCGATGCCTCCAAGGAGCTCTCCACGGAGGAAAAGATGGCGCTCCTCGAACGAGTTTTGAATCAAGGTATCCTTCCTTACCTCCAGAAGCCGACCGGACGGACGCGCCTGTTCACGGTCACCGATGCGCGCGGGTGCTTCGCGGTCCTCCAGCCCAAGAATGGGCAGACCCAGTACGGGTATCTCCTTTCTCCCTTCGCGGATATCAAGGCGGAGAACACGACGGGTGCCGGGGATGTGCGCTGCGGATTCCAGCGCTGGCACATCGCGTGCAATGCGATGCAGAAGTGGCAGGACGGTACCTTCGCGTGGAAGGATGCGGCGCTGGCCGTGCAGGTCGGCAATGGTGCGTCCGCGTTCCACATCCAGTCTCCCGGGCCGGAGGCCTTCGAGGGCGTGACCCTGGGGAGACTCGAACACCTCGCGCAGAGCGGCAGGTCATTCTCCACCATTGAGCAGGCCCGTGCCGCGTTGGCGCGAAGGAAGACCTCATAGGTGGCGGGGTGGGGGGTGTGAGGAGAGGAAAAAACAGTGCGGAGCGTGTGCGCATCTCCACCTCATCGCGCTCAGCGGGCCTCTCGTCCGCTCATCTCCTCCTCCGTGGTCCCCTGAAGGAACGGCGAGAGCGGGAGTGACGGAAAGGAGGGCGGGAAGGCGGACGTCGCCACTCGGGAGCAGGAGGCCTCTCATCGGGGAGGGGGGCACGTTTCGGGAGGACGGGCGTCGGGGGACGGCGGAGCGAGGAGCGAATGAGCCGCTCGATGTCCCGGATGTCGTTCCTCTGTTCCGCGGTGGCGAACGAGATGGCCCGGCCCTCCCGTCCCGCGCGCGCGGTCCGTCCGATCCGGTGGACGTAATCATGCGGGTCATCCGGCAGGTCGAAATTGATCACGACTTCGATCCCCACCACATCGATGCCGCGTGCGGCGATGTCCGTGGCCACGAGGATGCGGTACTTCCCGGTCTTGAAGCCCTGGAGCGCTTCGCGCCGCTGACTCAATGAACGGTTCGCGTGGATTTCAGCGGCGGAATGCCCCATGGACACGACCGCATGTGCGATCTTCTTCGCTCCGTGCTTCGTGCGGGAGAAGACGAGGATCGATCCTCGGTGTTCCTTGAGCAGCGCTTCGAGCAACGGGAGCTTCTCTATCTTCTGCACGACGAAGAGTTCCTGCAGGATGCCTTTCACCGTCGTCCCGGAGGGCGCGACCTCGATGCGAATGGGCAGCTTCATGTGGGCATTGGCGAGCTTCATGATTTCCGACGGCATCGTGGCGGAGAAGAGCATGGTTTGCCGCTCCTTGGGGACGTGCCGGAGGATCTGCTCGATCTGCGGACGGAAGCCCATGTCGAGCATGCGGTCTGCCTCGTCGAGGACGAGCACGGAGACTTCCCGGAGTGTGATGGTGCCCTGCGTGAGGTGATCATTGAGGCGTCCGGGCGTCGCGATAACGATGCGGGGATTGCGGCGGATCATCTCCTTCTGGAGGTGCATGGAGGCCCCTCCGATGAGCACGGCGGTGCGGATGCCGAAAGCGGGTGCGAAGAGTCGCAGTGATTCATCCACCTGAGTGGCGAGCTCGCGCGTGGGGACGATGACGAGTCCGCGGCCCGGATACTTCGCCAGTCTCTGGAGCATCGGGATGCCGAAGGCGAAGGTCTTGCCCGTGCCCGTCTGGGCGATGCCGACGATGTCCTTCCCCTCGATGCCCGGAGGGATGGATTGTTGCTGAATGGGCGTGGGGGTCACGAAATTGCGGCTCGCGAGGATCTGGAGGATCTGGGGTGCGATGCCGAGCGTGAGGAAGCTTGGGCTCGGCTGTTCGGGATTGTTGGGCATTGAAGGACGATCAGGAATGAAGCCCCATGATACGCTCTTTGCGGGAAAGACCTACGAAACCGAAGAGATAAAAAGAGGCCCGGGGACGTTCTCCTGCCGGCTGGAGAGCTTCGATGGTTGATTTCCTTCTTCCACAAATCTCCCCCATGTGCATTGTGGAAATCGCCCGGAGGAGTACGATCACGGTCTTACGCTCCCGTACCTTCCCCTCTTGCCATTCCCATCCAAAAGCCCACCGCCTGCAAGGTCGACGGATGCCGCAATCCCTCTCACGGGAGATCCTTCTGTCGGAAGCATATGCCTCTGAGGGGTGGGGAGGTGGTCTTCACGCCTGAGCAGCGGGCACACATGCGGTCCGTGTGTTGCAATGCCGCCTGCGCGGCTGGCAAGCATCACGAATATGGCAATCAGTACTGCGGCAAGTGCAAGGAGCCGTGCTGCTGGCACGCGTGAAGGAAATGCGGATGACGGAAACACATGCTTAGAGCTTTCGAATACCGAAAGCCCGGATGCTCTCACCCCGGGGTTCACCGATGATGAGGATGGTGTCGCCCACCACAATTTCCTTTCCCGTGGGGAAGCGGGTGCCTGGTCCTGACTCGATGGTGAAGGAAAATCCATCCGGATTTTGGATGGTGTAGGTTCGTTCGCCCACCTCCCTCACGACACCTTGAAAGATATTGTGGAAGCGCCACGCCCCATACCCGCGCAGGAGCGGGTCTTTCGGGAAGCCGCTCGTGGGGGGTGGGGGAGGCTGCCACCCCCTCAAGATTGCTGTGCGGCTGAGCAGAGCACCGCATGCGAGGGTGAGGATGAAGAGGAGGAGACCGATGCGGAGTGAAGAACAGCGGTGAAAGGAGGCGAAGCAGCAGTGCAGAAGGAAGAGGAGCGCACAGAGCAGGAGGAGGATGACGATGAGGAGGAACCAGGGGAAAGACTGCGCGAAGATGATGATCCCCAGCAGGCCGAACCCGGGCAGGAGCCAGAAGCCGCTGTTCGCGAGTTCGGCGAAGAGGAATCCTGCGATCAGGATGGCTGCCAGCGCGCTCGCGGCGATTCCAATCAGGAGGGCGATGCGACGCACGGGCGCCACTGCGGGTGTGGAGGGGGAAGGAGACATACGTGTGGGGGGGCAGAGAGGGTCTAGGAGCTGAAGAGGGACGCGAGTCCGTAGGAGCCGAGCAGTGCCATGGACGTATTGAAGACCACGTTGCCCAGCTCGAGAGGCAGCATCACGCGCCAGTAGGGGTAGCGGGCGAGTCCCATGGGAACCAGTATCCAGTCGTTGGAGACCGGGGAAATCGATCCATACACGAAGAGTGTGCCGGCCATCTGCCAGTAGGGGCGCGCAGAACACCAGAATCGGAAGCGCTCGATGACCCTGGAGAGGCGGCTTGGTGCGATGTGTCTCCCGGAGAAACCCAGGAAGTAGGAAGTGGTATCTCCGGTGAGCTGCCCGACGCTGGCTACGAGGCCGAGGAGCCACGGGTTCAGTCCCCCCGCGGCGAAGGTCATGATGACGAGGTGGTAGGGGAGGCTGACGAGGACGGAGAGGCCGCCGATGAAGGCGAGGAGGAGGGAGGCCACGTAGCCATTCTCCGTGCCGACAAACTCCACGATGTCGGAGGGGGTGAACTGGTAGATGAAGACCGTCCATCCCAGGAACATGACGAGAGGGATGGCGTAGGCCGCGGAGAATTTCGGACGGTGACGCACGGTTCTATCCTACGTGGAGAGGCGGGAGAGCGCGAGGGATGGAACAGCGGCATCTTTAATTTTCTCTTAATACCTTCTCCGTAGAGTGGCAGCCGTGGCCACCCACTCTTTATTTCTTTCCCCCATTCGCATGAAGAACAAGTTCACCCTCGGCGTCATCGCCGGCATGTCC
>JAQUNQ010000082.1 GCA_028717505.1 Candidatus Peribacteraceae bacterium | reverse complement strand
GATGTCATACACGTAGGCCCCCTGATAGACGGGCTCGCCGTATGTGCTGGCCGCCGAACCGCTCGTCTTCTCGCTCTCGGAGATCTCATAGACTTCCACGGGGAAGGCGAGGAGATTCCTCTCCCGGTCGAAGAGAAGCGCCTTGTGATTGGAGAGGAGCGGGCTATTGGTTCCACGATCTCCGATCACGACTTTGCTCACCTCCTGGGGATTGGCGGGATCGGTAACATCGAAGAGTGCGACCTTCATGCCCTGATACCACGCGAAGTCATTACTCTTGTCTTCCACCGCCTCCTTGCCGAAGCCGAGGATGTGATTGGCATCGTAGGGATGCAGGTAATCGCTGTAGCCCGGAATCTTCAGTTTTCCCAAAATCTTGGGCGTGCGCGGCTCGCTGAGATCCAGCACGAAGAGCGGATCGGTGTTCTTGAACGTCACGAGGTACGCGCGGTCACCGAGGAAGCGTGCGGAGTAGATCTTCTCCCCGGGAGCGAGCCCCTCGAGGGAGCCGGCGACCGTGAGATCACGATTGAGCACGTAGAGATTGTTCGTGGCAGGGTTTTCCTCATTCCAGAGATCCCCCTTGGTCGTCGCGATGCGGAAGGCTTGCTCATGCTCATCCATGGAGAACTGGTTGAGGATACTGCCGGGCACGCTTCCCTGCGCCTGCAGGGAGGCACCGTCATCCGTGAAGGCGAAGCGGTAGAGGCTCGTCTTCTCTGAGGAAGCCCCCTTCCCGTCCCACACGTACGTCCACTCGGCATTGGCGACGTAGAGATTCTCCTCCGATGCGTAGATGTTATCCGCCGACCCCACGACCACGGTGCTCTTCACCTCCCCGGCGCTGCTGCCGAGGGGCACCACGGAGACGACGAGATACTGCGGCTGCGGGATGTGCGGGATGATCGTTACATCAGCGCAACGTGCCACTGCGGCGTCTTTCGCCCCTGTCGCGGAGTCATCGAAGCGCGGGAGGAGGTCGGCTGCCGTCGGCATGGGCCGGACGATGGGGTAATCCATTCCCTGATTCATCACGAGGTAGACCTGCTCCCCGATGCGGCGGCTGGAGACGAGGGAACCGTCGAAGACGAGCGTCCGCTCGAGACTGGGATGCACATGATCGGTGACGTCATAGATGCGCACCGACGTCCGCTGCGTACTTGGCCGGTATGGGGAAACACCTATCTTCTGCAAAATGCCAACGGGATATTCCTTCCACCCGCTCGAGAGCACCACGAGCTGATTCCCGTCGAGGTAGAGCTCGGAGGGGGAGAAGGATTCGTCCGTGAGATCGATGGTCCCCGTGAGTGCGAGGCTCTCCGCCGGATGCGCCTTCACGATGCGGATCGTGGAATCCTGCACAACATAGAGGTATGTGCCGTCCGTCTTCACGATGTCCGCCTCATCCACTCCCTCCACCTGCACGTTGGTCTGCGAGTAGCCCTCGTCAAAATTGGCCTCCTGCTGCACTGTACCGGCCATCGGCGCCATCGTCGGCACAGCCAGATCTTCCATCACTTTGTAGCGCCCGCTGGGATACGTGTTGGCCGCCTCCTCGGCGAACGCCTGCAGGTCCGCGCAGGACTTCGCCCGCTGGGGCGTGTCGAGTGCGAGATTCACCTCTACCTCCGGATACTTCACGTTGAGGAAGCCCTTCGTTGACTGATCAGTGACGCCCTCCGTGAGACGCCACATCATCTCCGCCATCTCGCCGCGGCTCACCGCCTGCTCGAGGCCGGCAATGCTCGGCGGAATGGCCTTGGATCCCTCGAGTGCACGGACGTACGGCTCGTACCAGTCCGCCGAATATCCCTGCATCTCCTGCTTGAATGCGAGGGAAAGAATCTTCGACGCCTCCACGAAATTGATGGTGCGCTCGGGCCGGAAGGTCCCGTCCGGATACCCTCCGACAATCCCCTCCTCCTTCGCCGTGCAGATGTACGGAGCAAACCACTCATCGCGAACATCCGGGAAGCAGCGCGCGCCCGCGAACGTTCCGCCGCGGCTCCCGAGGACGATCTTCAGGAATTCGGCGCGGTTGACGGTGAGCGAAGGCTTGAAGGACCCATCCCCGTACCCCTCGATGACCCCGCGGTTCTTCAGTGCCTCGATGGCGCGCGCATAGGGCGTGCCTGCCTTCACGTCATTGAAGGCGAGTGCGGGGGCAACCAAGGAAACGAGAGAGAGGACGCCGGTGACTGCCGCACATGCGACGAAGAGGCGCGTGCGATGCATGGCCATAGGAAAGATGGGAAAGGAGCTGAAATGATACACGACCCCCTGTGATGCCAGCCCACGGATCACGCGAGAGGCAAGGGCGGATTCTTCTTGATTTGAAGCCCTCCGAAGCACCATGCTGTCAAACATGGAAATGGTCCTCCTCTGCTCCGAAGACGGCACGATCCTGAAGGCTGCAGACCGACAGGAAACACACAGCGGCACCGGCCTCCTCCACCGTGCATTCTCGGTGTTCGTCTTCCGCAGGAACGGGCAGGAGCTCCTCATCCAGAAGAGAAGCCAGGAGAAGAAACTCTTCCCACTCCTCTGGGCGAATACCTGCTGCAGCCACCTGCAGGAAGATGAGACGATCGGAAAGGCAGGGGAACAGAGACTGCGGGAGGAATTCGGGTTCTCGTGCCCGCTCACGGAGGGCCCCTCCTTCGTCTACCGCGCGGAGGACCCGGGCAAGCGCGGCACCGAATACGAGTACGATACTATCCTCGTGGGCAATCTCACGGAGGAAGTCACGCCCTTCCCGAACCCGAAGGAAATCGCAGAGTGGAAGTGGGTGAGCCTCGAGCGGCTAAAGGAAGACATGCGACGTGCGCCGCTCGAGTACGCTCCGTGGTTCTACCTCGCCCTCGCAATGATCCTCCGCAGAGCACCATGACGCCTACGCTGTCTCCTGCCGGCAAGCACCTCCATATCGCCATCATTCCGGACGGCAACCGCCGGTGGGCGAAAGAAAGGAATCTCCACCCGTGGAAAGGCCACGAGCAAGCCACCGAGAACTTCCGCACACTCACGGAGTGGTGCCTTCAGAGTCCTGATGTTGCTATTCTCACTGTCTGGTGCTTCTCCACGGAAAATTGGAAGCGTGACCCGAAGGAAATCGCGGAGCTGATGAGCATGCTCGAGCGGTACCTCAGGAAAGAACGAAAGGGCTTCACCGAGAAGAAAACGCGCTTCTGTCACTCCGGGAGACGCGACCGCATCCCGCCGACGCTTGCGAAACTCATTGCAGATGTGGAGGAGGAGACGAAGGAGAAGGCGGCATTCACGCTCCATCTGGCCGTGGACTATGGGGGGAAAGACGAGGTGATACGCGCCATTGAGCGGGTGAACGGAAAGGCAACGGACGAGAGCATCCGCAGTTGCTTGGACCATCCGGAATTATCGGATATCGATCTGATCGTGCGCACGAGCGGTGAACAGCGCACCAGCAACTTCTGCCTCTGGCAATCCACGTACGCAGAGTGGGAATTTTCGCCCAAGTACTTCCCGGATTTCACTGCGGACGATTTGGCACAGGCCATCGAACACTTCCATGAACGCAAGCGTCGCTTTGGAGCATGAGAGCCACTGCATTCGCACCGGGAAAAATCATATTGTCGGGTGAATACGCCGTTGTTTTCGGCGAACCGGGAATCGCGATCCCCGCCCCCATCGGCATCCGCGCGACGTTCGTGGAGGATACGAAGAGCGATCACCTCGACATCAAGTGGCAGGGCATCGTGGGAAACGATGCGTGGATCGAATACCTCCGGAAAATCATCGCCCTCGCGGAGCAGGGCCGTTCCCCTTTCCGGGGAACCCTGACGATCGTGAATGAGCTCCCCCTCCAGAAAGGCATGGGCTCCTCCACGGCCCTCGTGATCGCCGTGGCACGCTGCCTGCTTGGACAGGGAAAGGAGGCAGAGGCGCACGCCATCGAGGATGCGGTGAACCCGGGCAACAGCGGCATTGATTTCGCGGTCATCTGGAATGATGCCCCCCTCCTCTTCCGGCGCGGGCATCCCCCCACGCCTATTACCCTCCCAAAGAACTTCCTCGCGGAAGCCCTCCTCATCGATACCGGCAAGCCGACGGAGACGACGGCGGAGCTCGTGGCGTGGGTGAAGGAGCGCGAGGAGGACCCGCGGGTGAAGCAGGCGCTCAAGGACATCGGCCGCTGCGCGGAGCGTATCCGAAAGGGCGAGGACCTGCGCCCTGTCTTCCGCGACCATCACCGCGCGCAGGCGGCGCTCGGTATCGTGCCGAAGACCGTCGCGAAAATGATCGCGGAGATCGAGCATCTCGGAGGCGGCGCCAAGGTGATCGGTGCGGGAGGAAAAACCCTCCTCCGCTCCTCCGGAGCTCCGGCAGGGCAGGCCGGCGGAGGTGGGATGGTGCTGGCGATCCACAAAAATCCCAATCTCCTCCTCCCCGTCGTGCGGCGGCAGAAATTCCACGCCCTCCCCCTCGCGCTCCTCAGAACAAGTGCCGGTCTGTGAGGCGCGCCCCGCGCGCGGGTTCGTTCACGATGATGTCACGCACGATAGAAAGACCGCGCAGTTTTTCCTGCACTGCCGCTGCATCCTTCCGCATGCAGAGCAGATGCACGTCCTGTCCCGTAT
>JAQUNQ010000081.1 GCA_028717505.1 Candidatus Peribacteraceae bacterium | reverse complement strand
CCTGCGCGTGAGCACCGTTGAGCCGGGCCCCACGAAGGTCGAAGGGGTTTCCAAGTACCGCGTGAACCTGAACTTCGTTTTCCCGCACGAGGAGTTCAAGATCGGCATGACGGGAGACGCGGAGATCATTACTGGAGAACGGAAAGATGTCCTGCTCACCCCCTCACGTGCCGTCATCCAGAGTGAAGGAAACGGCAAGATCGTTCGCGTCCTCGAGGACGGCAAGGTCATCGAGAAACCTGTGACGATCGGCATGGAGAGCGACACGGATGCCGAGGTTGTGAGCGGCCTTACGGAGGGGGAGACTGTCATCGTCCTCATTAAGAAGTAACCATGCCAAAAAAACCTTCTACGCCACTCATCGAGGCTATGAACCTCTACAAGTCGTACTTCAATGACGAATTGGAGACGCCTGTCCTCTTCGATATCAATTTGAAGATCGAAACAGGTGAATTCGTGGCCATCATGGGACCGTCCGGCTCCGGCAAATCGACGCTCATGCACATCCTGGGCTTCCTCGACGTGCCGACGAAAGGCCACTATCACTTCAAGGGGGAATCGACGGAGGAAAAACTCGAAGACGATCTCGCGCACATCCGCTCCGAGAGCGTGAGCTTCGTCTTCCAGCAATTCAATCTCCTCCCGCGCACCACGGTCTTCGATAATGTGATGCTCCCGCTCATCTACGGAAAAACATCCCCCCTAAAGCGCCGCGATTTCGTGATGCAGGCCATTGAATCCGTCGGCCTGAAAGACCGCGCGACGTTCTATTCGAACCAACTCTCCGGCGGGCAGCAGCAGCGCGTCGCCATTGCCCGTGCGCTCGTCACGAGTCCTGAAGTGATCTTCGCGGACGAGCCGACGGGGAACCTGGACTCTGCCTCGGGAAAACATGTGATGGAAATCCTGCAGAATCTGCATAAGAAAGGGCACACCATCATCCTCGTGACCCACGAGCGAACCACCGCGGAACACGCAGAGCGCATTCTCCACATCCAGGACGGACGCATCATTGATGATGAAAAAGGATTTACACGGCGCATCGCGAGCCAGATAAAGCAATTGAAGTAAAAACTCCCCTTCATCTCCCATGCTCTTCCGGGATACCGTCAACATCGCGATCCGGGCAGTGACGGCCAACCGAAGCCGTGCCCTGCTCACGATGCTCGGCATCATCATCGCCGTGGGCGCGGTGATCCTTATGGCGAGTATCGGGAAGAGCATGGAGGGTGTGATCCTCGATCAAGTCAGCATCCTGGGGCCGCGGACCATCGCGATATGGCCCGGGAACAAGGGGCCGGAGGGCGGGAGCGGAACCATGAATCCGGATTACGACAAATTAACCGTCAATGATGTGGATGCCATAGAAAAACTCCCGACGATCGCGGGGATTTCCCCGGTTATTTTTGTCACCGGCAAAGTCTCCTATGGAAGCGAAACTTCCGATACGCGCGCAGGGGGATCGACACCGGATATTTACGAGATCCAGAACATTGAATTGCAGGAAGGACGTCTGCACGATGAAAATGATGAAAAAGATGTCCGGGCAGTCGCCGTCCTGGGGACAGATACCGCTCTTGATCTCTTCGGGAATCAAAACCCTCTCGGAAAACGCATCGACATTGGCGAGCAGAAATTCACCGTGATTGGTGTCCTGAAGCCGGCAGGATCTGCATTTTTCCAGAACATGGATGAGCGAATCCTCGTGCCGTTCTCTGTCGCAAAAATAACGATGCAACGATCGTACGTGGATATGATCGCCGCTGTCTCGGCAACTGATGACCTGGAATACGCGGCAGAGGACGTGAGCTACCTCCTGAGGAAGCGCCATAAGATCACGCTGCCGGACGACGGCGGCACGGATAACGATGACTTCCTCGTGCGCACAGCGGCGCAGGCACAGGACATCCTCGGGGCAGTTTCCCTCGGACTCACCTTTTTCATCACGATGATCGCTGGCATCTCCCTCGTTGTCGGCGGCATCGGCATCATGAACATCATGCTGGTGGCAGTAACCGAACGCACAAGGGAAATCGGCCTCCGCAAGGCACTGGGGGCAAAACAGAAAGACATCCTGCGGCAATTCCTCGTGGAGGCGGTGATGCTCACATTCCTCGGCGGGCTCTTCGGACTCCTGATCGGCATTGGCATCAACCTGCTCATCGTGGGCATCGCCCACAAGTTTCTTACGGCCTACATCTTCAAGTTGAATACTTTCGCCATTGTCCTCTCCGTCGTCATGGCCGCAGTCACGGGGCTGGCATTTGGAATTTACCCCGCCCGGAAGGCAGCATCTCTCAACCCTATCGAAGCTCTCCGCTACGAGTAATGCGCACAAAAGACCTCTTGCATTCGGCACTGGAAGGACTCACGCGAAACATCTCGCGGTCCCTCCTCACGACCCTCGGCATCATCATCGGCGTCGGGTCGGTCGTGCTGATGGTGTCCCTTGGAGCAACATTCGAGCGATTCATCCTGGACCAGGTGAGCACCTTCAGCGGGACCACATTCGAGGTGCAGCCCAAAGGAATGGAGGAATTCGGCAAAAGCACGCTGACGATTACCGAAGCGGATGCAGAGGAGCTCAAAAAACTCTCGACGGTGAAGAACGTGACTCCTGCCATCTTTATCGCAAAAAAAGTGAAGTACGGCTCGGAGGAGGCCGATCCGATGGTACTCGGCACATCGAAGGAAATTTTTACGAACTGGTCGCTGAAAATTGATCGCGGACGATTATTGACGGATGGCGACCTGAAGGGAGGACAGAGCGTCGTTGTCGTCGGGCCAAAAACGGCTGAGGATCTCTTTGGCGATGCCGACCCCCTCGGCAAGCGCATCAGTGTTGGCGAACGGAAATTCACCGTTGTGGGCTTGCTGAAGGGGCTCGGGGGCGCGATGGGCACGCAGATGGACAGAATCATCTACATCCCCTACACCGTCGCGAAAACCATGGCGAACAAAGGGCAGTATGTGGATTACATTTCCCTGCAGGCGGTAGGAAGCGTCGATCTGGCAGAGGAAGATATCAAATCGCTGCTGCGCAAGCGTCATGACATCAAGAATCCCCAGAATGACCCCGACAAGGACGACTTCGTCGCACGTTCCTTCGAACAGGCGATGGATATCATCGGCACAGTGACGCTCTCCATTACGATCTTCCTCAGTCTCATCGCCGGCATCTCCCTCGTTGTCGGCGGCATCGGCATCATGAACATCATGCTCGTCTCCGTCACGGAGCGGACCAAGGAAATCGGCCTGCGAAAAGCTGTGGGAGCCCGCCGGAGGGACATCCTGGTGCAATTCCTTGTGGAGGCTGTGGCCCTTACTCTCCTCGGAGGATTGATCGGTGTCGCGGGGGGCGGATTCCTCGGATTCCTCCTCACAAAGATCGCCGCGAAATTCCTCGGGGATCTCTCGTTTGCGCTCACTATTACTTCCATCCTCCTCGCTATGGGTATGGCCGTGGGAACGGGGCTTGTCTTCGGCATCTACCCTGCCCTGCGGGCCGCGCGCCTCCATCCCATTGAAGCGCTTCGCATTGAGTAAAAGGGGCATCTTGCGCAGGAAGACACGATCAAGGGACAATGAGGACCTCTCTTCCCCCCTCTCCTGTGAAAGAGACCGAATGTGAACTCTGTGGCGAGCCGATCTGCCAGGAATGCGGTGGGTGCGGGTGCGACGAGAATCCGTGCACCTGTGACCTCATGGCGGATGATGATGACGACGAGCGCTGAGGCAATGACGAGAGAGGTTCCTTGACCCATTTCGAGAAGGAAGGGGAGGATGAGAAGCGCCCATGAATGAGAACATTCCTCCGACGGGATGGCGTAGTCGCTTCAGATGTCATGAGAGAGACGTGCTCCAGGCATTCCATGCCGTACGGAAAGGCCTTTCCATCTCTCTGAGAAATGCAAAGGAGCACCCACTTTCTGCCGCACAGGCAGCCCAAATAGCAGATAGCCTCCGTGAACAGCGCGAACTCGTGCGGCAGATCCTCGCACGCAGGAAATACGAACGGGCGCGACATCTTCTAAGATTGAATGAGAGAGAACGTACGCGCTTCCTCACCCTTGCAGAAAAGGCGCAATTGAACGTCTCGACGTTGCGCCTTCAATGCAAGAAACATACGGGGTCGCTCCACCAGTGAGAGCTTCAACGAAGCTCGTAGCTCAGAGTGACGGTGACGCTCACTTCCTGTTCACCGGCAGGCACGACGGGTGACGGCGCGGCAATGCCGCCCGCGCTGATGGCCATGGACTTCTCCATGCGGTCGTAATTCACGGGATACCCGACGTAACCTTCGTTGAAGTCTGTGAGCTTTCCGAGGGTCTTCCCGAGCTGCTGTGCGAGGAGCTGCGCCTTGGCCTTGGCCTTGGTGATAGCCATCTCACGCGCCTGCTTTCGAAGCTCCTCAGGATCATCGATCGTGAAGCTCACGCCGCCCGCTTGATTCGCGCCCTGCGTGACCGCAGCATTGAGGACCTCTCCGATTTTGTCGAGATTGCGAACTTTCACCGTGAGACTCTGGCTCGCCTCGAACCTACGTTCGACCTGCCGGCCATCCTGATAGTCATACGCCGGGTTCAGGTAGAGCGATTGCGTGGAAATGTCTTTCTCCTCCACGCCCTGCTCCTTCACGGCTGCAAGGATCTTATTCATCTTCGTATT
>JAQUNQ010000080.1 GCA_028717505.1 Candidatus Peribacteraceae bacterium | reverse complement strand
CTTCCCCTTCGTCTTCGTCGCAGCCAGACGCTTGCGGAAGCGTTCGACGCGGACGCCGCGGGCCTCGGCCTGCTTCTTCCCCGTATAGATGGGATGGCACATCCGGCAGATTTCCACGGAAATCTCCTTCACGGTGCTCGGGATCTTGAAGATTGCTCCGCACGTCGTGCAGGTGATTTTGGCGTCAGAGTGCATTTGCGGATGAATTGCTGGTTTCATGGCGACGAGAGTGTAACGGGGCACGGAACGAATGCAAGAAAACTATCGGAAAATGTCTCTCATTTGCGTCTCATTTCTTCCCTTTCTTCTTCCCCTTCGCCTGAGCCGCCTTGGGCTTGGCCTTCGCCGCTTTCTCCGCCACCCGCGTCTTTACGAATGCCGGCTTCGCCGCCGCCTTCGGCTTCGCTGCGACAGCGACTTTCGTTTTCTGGAATGTCACCGCCACTTTCGCCTTCGCGTTCACTTTGGTCGCCGTCGCCGTGGCAATCGGCGCGGCCTTCGCCCCGACAACCGCCGCCGCACGCTCCACTCTCCTCTCTTCTTTCTTGATCTCGACCACCTCGCCCTTGCGTTCCTCCTGCGCCGCCTGCGTTACCGCCTCCTCGCTCTCCTTGTCCTCCATGACCACGCTCATCGTCGCCACCTTATCGCGCGCATTCAAGCGCATGACAATGACCCCCTGCGTGGCGCGGCCGCGCGAGGGAATATCGGAGAGACGCATGCGAATGGCCTGCCCCTGTTTGGAGATGCACAGAAGATCGCCGTCTTCCCCTTCCTTCAGGACGCAGCCGCCGACGACATCGCCGGTTTTCGGCGTCAACTGAGCCGCTTTCACGCCCGTGCCGCCGCGCCCCTGGAAGCGGTACTCCTCCACCGGCGTCATCTTTCCGAGACCGTTCTCCATGACCACAAGGAGCTTGCTCGTCTTCGGGTCGGAGATGACCGCCGCCTCAACAACGATGTCTCCCGGTCCGAGTCGCACCCCGCGCACCCCTGCGGCCGCACGACCCATCGGACGGACATCCCCCTCCGGGAAGCGGATCGCCTTGCCTTTCTTCGTGAGGATGAAGATTTCGTTCTTGCCCGTCGTCGATACCACCCACTTGAGCTCGTCGCCTTTCGGCACTTTCTGCGCGATCAAGCCGCTGCGGCGGATGTTCTCGAACTGGTTGATCTCCGTGCGCTTCACCGTGCCCTTGGATGTCACCATGAAGAGGTGCGTCGTCTCCTTCTCGTCCGCCTTGAGGATGGCCGTGATGCGCTCTTCGGGCTGCAGCTGGAGGAAATTCACAATCGCCTGCCCCTTGGCCACCCTGCTCGCCTGCGGCAGCTCGTAGGCCGGCGACTGGAACACACGGCCCGTGTTCGTGAAGAACAGGAGGTCGTCGTGGTTCATCACGTGGAGGATGGACATGATCTCGTCATCTTCCTTCGTCGTCATGCCTTTCACCCCCTTGCCGCCGCGGTGCTGCGCGCGGAACTGCATGGGACTCAGGCGCTTCACGTAGCCCGTCTGCGTGAGAGCGACGATCATCGGCGCATTCGGGATGGTATCCTTCGCCGAGAACTCGCCGACCGCGTGCTTGACCACCGTCGTGCGGCGCGTGTCGCCGTACTGCGTCTTGATGGCCTTCAGCTCATCCTTGATGATGCCGTCCATGCGCTTCTTGTCCTTGAGGATCGCCTCGCACTCCGCGATGAACTTCTTCTGTTCCTTGAGCTCGTCTTCGATCTTCTGCCGCTCGAGACCCGCCAGCGTCTGCAGGCGCATCTGGAGGATGGCGTCGGCCTGAAGCTCCGAGAGCTTGAACTTCTTCACGAGGTTCTCCTTCGCGATCTCCTTCGTCTCGCTCTTCTTGATCGTCTCGATGACGCGGTCGATGGAGTGGAGCGCGATGGAGAGCCCTTCGAGGATATGTGCGCGCTCCCTGGCCCGGTCGCGGTCGAAGGTCACGCGGCGGGTGACGACCACGCGCCGGTGGTCGATGAAGATCTGGAGGAGCTCCTTCAAGTTGAGCAGCCGCGGCTGGATGCCGTCCGCGAGCGCGATCATGTTGTAACCGAAGCTCGATTGCAGCTCGGTATGCTTGAAGAACTGATTGAGAACCTTCTGCGGGTAGCTGTCCTTCTTGAGCTCGATGATGACGCGGATGCCCTCGCGGTCGGATTCGTCGCGGATGTCCGAGACGCCCTGGATGATCTTGTCGTTCACGAGCTGCGCCATGCGCTCGATCATGGACGACTTGTTCACCTGATACGGGATCTCCGAGATGCGAATCTGGTAGCGTCCGCCGCTCGCCTCCTCGATCTACGCCTTGCCGCGCACGACCACGGTCCCGCGGCCGGTGAGGTACGCCTGCTTGATCGCTTCGATGTCATAGACGATGCCGCCTGTCGGGAAGTCCGGCCCCTGCACGAACTGCAGGAGATCCTCCACCGTCACGCCGGGGTGATCGATGAGGTGCGTCACCGCATCGATGAGCTCCCCCAGATGGTGCGGCGGGATGTTCGTCGCCATGCCGACGGCGATGCCCACCGTGCCGTTCAAGAGCAGGCTCGGCAACTTCGCGGGCAGCACGCTCGGTTCCTTGCGCGTGTCGTCGTAGTTTGAGTTGAAGTCAACGGTGTTCTTCTCGATGTCCTGCAATATTTCATCGGCGATGTGGGCCATCTTCACTTCCGTGTAGCGCATGGCTGCGGCCCCGTCGCCGTCGATGGACCCGAAGTTCCCCTGACCGTGCACAATCGGGTAACGCATGGAGAAATCCTGCGCGAGGCGCACGAGCGCCTCATACACAGCACTGTCGCCGTGCGGGTGGTACTTTCCAAGCACGTCTCCTACCACCAGCGCCGATTTGCGGAACTTCGCGGTGGATTTCAGCCCCAGCTCATGCATCGAGAAGAGGATGCGGCGGTGGACGGGCTTCATGCCGTCACGCGCATCGGGCAGCGCGCGCGCGACGATGACACTCATCGCGTACGAGAGGTAGCTCTCCTCCATCTCCATGACGATCGGCCGCGGGGAGATTTTGCCGATGTTCGCCAGCGTCTCCCCCGTTGCGGGAGGAGTCTTCGACTTGTCCGAATCCCCCAACGGAAGGGGTTCCTGCGGCGCGGGCGGTGGATCTTGCTTCTTCGGCATGGAAAATCGTGCGAGGAGCGGTTGGATGGATCATACAGATTTTTTCCCAAGAGAAAAGGGTACGACAGGCGGACTCCGCCGCCACGGGGGGGTCGGCGCGCCACTGCCTGTCCGGAGTCCCTCGTCTTAAGCTCAGAACAGGCTTCGCTCAGGATGAATTGTTGGAGGGCTGGCGCGCCACGGGGGGTGAAGGGGAAGGCCCTGCTGCGAAGCAGCATTGCCGACGAGGCGACCCCGAATCCTTGGAGGGGTCGACGAGGAGGCACAGGGCCGGGAGGAGAGGCTCTGGCGCGCCGGCGTTTTGGCGCCACCTTTGTCGCCGGACAAAGGTGGCATAATGTAGAGAGGATGCTTTCCATCGTCTCCACCCCCATCGGCAACCTCGGCGACATCACGCTGCGCGCCATCGAAACCCTCAAGAACTGCTCCGCCATCGTCTGCGAAGACACCCGCGTGACGGGGAACCTCCTGAAGCAATTGCATATTGAGAAGAAGCCCCTCACCAGCATCACGAGCTACTCCTCCGGGCATCATCTGGAGGAAACCATCGAACGCCTCAAGCGCGGGGAACACCTCGCTCTCACTTCCGATGCAGGGACACCCGGCATCTCGGACCCCGGTTACGCGCTCGTATCGCGGGCGCGTGCGGAGGGCATCGGCATCGAAGTCGTCCCCGGCCCCGCCGCCTTCCTCGCGGGCTTAAGCGCAAGCGGCCTGCCCATCCACCACTTCGTGTACCTGGGATTCCTCCCCTTGAAGAAAGGAAGGAAAACACTCCTCGCATCATTGGAGAATGAGGAACGCACAATCGTCTTCTACGAGTCCGTCCACCGCATCGAGAAAACGCTCCAAGAGCTCGCGGAAGCGCTTCAGGGTCAGCCCGACCGCCCGGTCGTCATCGCGCGCGAGCTCACGAAGATGCACGAGGAGGTGATCTCCACGACCGTGGCCGGACTGCCGGACATCGCTGCATCCGTCATGAAGAAGGGGGAATTCGTCATCGTGATCGGTGCACGGTAGGGGCGGAGGGAAGCCGGAGCCTCCCCCCGCGAAGACTGATCGATCTAGGGTCCTTTCTTCTGACGACGCCTGTACTGCAGCATTCCCACGAAGGCGGCTCCGGGCATGACGACGAGTCCCGCCAGGTATTCGACAACGGGGTGCCAAACGGGAACCCCCTCCGCGAGCAGTTCCCTCCCTGTAGTGATGGCATACATCGTGCTCGCAACGACGACGAAGAGCCCGCAGAGCCTGTACAACAGGCTATCTGCCTGAGACCGCACGAGGAGGAGCATCGCTCCCCCTCCCGCAAACACGCCGCACACGGCAAGCGACTGCATGTGCATGGTTCACCTCCCTATCGACAAAGGAAAGAAAGATCGACTGACCAGTGGCTCCATCGTAGGACGAAAACGGCTTACGGAAAGAAGAACACGGAAAAAAGGAGGGGGACCGACCCCCTCCGCCGATCAAGAAGGATCATTCTCTTTCCCTGCTCGCAGGTACTCAACCAGTAACAGGAAAAGGTATGTGCCGTAGAGGCTCGCGAACAGGATGGAGGCAGGCACCCAGTAGCGTTGCTGTGAAACAACGAGGTAAGCG
>JAQUNQ010000079.1 GCA_028717505.1 Candidatus Peribacteraceae bacterium | reverse complement strand
GGTAAAAACGCTGAGCAGCCGCTGCACGCTCAGGCACGTGCGACGGTAGTATACGAAGAAGAGCGCTACATTGATTGCACTGAGAACGAAGAGTTGCCAGAAGCCGCTTTTCAGAAGCGCTTCCGTTTGATGGAACTCGGTCGGAAGGGTGACCACCCAGAGCGACTGCACCTGGGTCGCGAGGAATAAGATGTACAGCAGCAGGATGCCTCCAAGTACCACGCCCGATACGATGTCATCTATAGATATTCGCGTGTTGCCATCCCGCAGTTCCTCCCGCCTGTTCCAGCTCGTCGCCATGGCGACGAGCGCGATGGAGAGAGCGATGAAGCAGATCGTCCGAACGAACCATTCGATGGAGAGTATGTCGAACATGTAGTCCACGATCGCTTGCACCATGCGGTCAAATGCCGCATCAGCCGAACTGAGGAGCGGTATGAAGATCACGACCGCCAGAACAACGAAGATCAGAAGGCCCATCACAACTTTGCGCACGATGCGGATGTGCTCCGTTTCGTATGGAACGATACTCCTCACCATCGTTTCAATAGCATTGCCTACCTGTCCGATGGCGCCAAAGAACCGCCGCAGCACATGTTCGATCCATGTGCGACTCCATGTGAGCTGCTCATAGTTTGGAGTCGAGACTGCGATCCGGTAGCAGGCATAGAGCGGCACCAGCACCAACACATTCACTGCCTTCACGAAAGGGTTCTCGTAAAGGAAGAAGCTGAGAGCGATGAGCAGGATTGGCACGAGCCACGGCAGATGCGTCTTCTTGAGCGGTCGCTCACCAGCATGTACGGAAAAGAAGAGAGCAACACCGAGCGTGAAGGCGGCGTAGTTGACTCCCATTGCATAGGGACCCTGTTCCCAGATTCCCCATCCGGCGAGTACCCAGAAGAGCGCGAGGCCGAGACCAACGTACACGGCTCTTCGTAATGGACGAGTGACGGTTGGCATAGACGAATAGGCTAACGCATGTACATGACCTTCACAACTGTGTGCAATTTCCTTACAACTCGCTCGAAATGATACATTTCCTTGAATGGGACTGCTGCTGTTTTTGTTCTAACCTTGTTCAGTGCTGCCCACCACACAACATTCAGAGTTTCGCATGCATGCGAAGTTACGAAGAGCAGTACACTAGCCTCTCGTATGTTTCAGATCTTCCTTGATTTCCTCTTCCCCCGCCGTTCCCTCACGGGCGAGGAAGGGGAGTGGATCACGGAGGAGGAGCGCCGTCTCCTTCGTCCGATGCTCGTCATCGAGGAGCGCCCCGAGCTCCGGAGCCGCGGGCTCCACTTTCTCGATCGCGTCGTGGCGGGAAGCGCCTACCGCGGGAGTCCGCTCCTGAAGAAGGCCATCCACACCTTCAAGTACGGGCGGGTGCCGGGACTGGCCACGGATCTTGCGCAGTTCATCGTGCGGGCCGGGTCCTATCCGCTCTCCGAGACGCCAGTGCTCTGCCCGGTGCCGCTCCACTGGGCGCGGCGGTTCCTGCGCGGCTTCAACCAGGCGGAAATCCTCGCGCGCATCGTGGCCCGCGAGAAGAAGCTTCCCCTTGAGAATCTCCTCCGGCGCGTGCGCCCGACGGGCTTCCAGTCGCACCGTGATCGCGAGGAGCGCTTCCTTGCAGTGAAGGACGCCTTCCGCGCCATCAAGGTGCCTCTTCCTCCGTATGTCATCCTCATCGATGATCTCTCGACGACCGGTGCCACGCTCGACATGTGCGCGAAAGCGCTGAAAGAAGCCGGAGTGCAGAGGGTCGATGGATGGGTGGTGGCGCACGGATAATTCATGGAGGATGATTGAAAATATGACACTCCTCTTCGACGTTTATACATTCCGCATCGTTGAGTCTCCCCTGCAAGGCAATGTGGTGTGGAAAACTTTTTAGTTATCCACTGCCTTGCTAGGATGCGTTCCCCGTGACCGTGCTTGTCTCCGCACTGGCGTTTCTCATTCTCCTCACATTCCTCATTCTCATTCATGAGTTCGGACACTTCGCGGTGGCGCGGAGGGTCGGGGTGGTCGTGGAAGAATTTGGCTTCGGCTTGCCGCCGCGAGCTCGCACACTCTTCCGTCACAAGGGCACGAATTTCACGCTGAACTGGGTGCCCTTCGGCGGCTTCGTGCGCCTCAAGGGGGAGACTGCCACGACGCAGCACGATCTCTCCGCCCCCGGGAGCTTCCATCGTGCTTCGTTCTCCGGGCGCATCGCCATCCTCATTGCGGGGGTCTTCATGAATTTCCTCCTCGCGCTCGTCCTCCTCACCGTTGGTTTCTCCGTGGGGAGGTGGGTCCCGACGTACTTCTCCCTCGAGGAGATGAAGGCGGATGGAAAGAGCGGCGTAATCGAGCTCCAGCTCGGCGTGATGATCGAGAAGGTCCTGAGTGGCGGGAGCGCGGCGAAGGCGGGGGTACCCGAGCGCAGCATCCTCGCGAGCATCGATGGCCAGGCCCTCGCGGAGGCGGATGAGGTGGCGTCCCTCCAGGAGGGCAAGCGCCGCGTCACCTACGAGGTACTCACGGGCACGGGCTTCCTCACGAAGCAGACCTTCACGCTGACGCTCGAGGACGGAAAATCCGGCGTCGTCGTGACCACGTACCCGCGTCATGTGGCCGCTCCGCTCCGGAGCGTTGGCTCTGCCTTCCTCCTCGCGCTCCGCGAGGCCCGCGTCATGACGGTGCAGACGGTCATCGGCATCGGGCACCTCTTCTCCTCGCTCGCGCAGACGGGCAAGGTGCCGGAGGGCATCACGGGGATCGTCGGTATCGCGCAGCTCACGCACGCATCGGTGCTGGCGGGATTCATGACGTACCTCCGTCTGGTTGCGCTCATCAGCCTGAGCCTCGCGGTCCTCAATATCCTCCCATTCCCGGCGCTCGACGGGGGCAGGGTCCTCTTCGTTCTGGCGGAGGCGGTTGTGCGGCGCCCTCTCAATCAGCGGTTCGAGCTCGTGACGAATGCGATCGGGCTGAGCGTGCTCATCTTCCTCATCGTGCTCATTACTTTCTATGACATCATCCGTCTCTTCTAGCGTCGCGGCGCCTCCCGACCAGCGCGTCTCTCTGGATCTGTGGCTGAAGATCCTCGAGCACATCGAACCCAAATTGCAGCGCAGTCTCTTCATCACGTGGTTCAAGGACACGGCCGTCCTCGGGCGGGAGGAGGGGACGCTCATCATCGGACTCCCGCTCCCGATGTCCCTCTCGTGGCACATGGAGCACTACCGTGTGCTCACGCTCGCGGCCGCCCGGGAGTGCGACCCCACCATCGAGAAGATCGTCTACAAGGTGGATGGATCCCTGAAGGACAACCGCGAGCGTTCCGTGGACTTGCTCGAACGTTTCCAGGAGCCGAAGAAGCGCAAGCTTCCCGGCAAGCAGGAGGTGAAGATGGCGGAGGGGGTCATCAGTAAGATCCTGAATCCCCGCTACACGCTGGAGAACTTCATCGTGGGGGCGAGTAACCGGCTCGCGCAGGCTGCCTGTCATGCCGTGGCATCCGCTCCGGGCGGCAAGTACAACCCGCTCTTCCTCTATGGTGGGGTGGGTCTCGGGAAGACACATCTCCTGCAGGGGACGGGAAACGCGATCCTCCGGCAGATGCCGAAGGCAGTCGTGGTGTACACGACGACGGAGGACTTCACGAACCAGGTCATCGAGGCCATCCGCACGCAGAAGATGGAGCATTTCCGCAGGCGCTACCGGCAGGTGGATGTCCTCATCATCGATGACGTCCAGTTCCTCGCCAACAAGGAGCGTACGCAGGAGGAGTTCTTCCACACGTTCAACGCGCTCTACGAGGACCGCAAGCAGGTCATCCTCTCGGCGGACCGTCCGCCGCAGGAATTGCAGCTCGAGGATCGTCTCATCTCCCGCTTCGAGCGCGGGATGATTGCGGATGTCTCCTTCCCGGATTACGAGACGCGGCTCGCGATCCTCGTCGAGAAGGCGAAGGAGTACGAGCTCCTCATCGATATGACCGTGCTGCAGTTCATCGCGGAGCACACGACCAGAAACGTCCGCGAGCTCGAGGGGATCCTCATGCAGGCGGTGGCGCAGTACGAGCTGGAGCAACGGATGCCGACGGTCCGGAGCATCGTCGAGATCATGCGGAAGCTCAACAAGGACCCGCACGTGGAGGAGCAGCCGGTGGGCTTCGAGTTACAGCCCAAGCGTCAGCCCACGTTCCAGGATGTGCTCGAGTGCGTGAGCCGCTACTACTCGGTGTCCGTGCAGGACATGATCGGACCCTCGCGCGTCCGCGAGATCCTCGTGCCGCGGCAGATCGCCATGTTCCTCGGGAAGAAGCACAATCGCATGAGCTACGTGCGCCTCGGGGAGGTCTTCTCCGGCCGCGATCACACGACAGTGATGAACGCCTGCGGGAAGATCGAGGAGAAGATGCAGAATGATCCGCAGCTCCTCCGGGAGGTGCGGGCGCTGGAGCAGGAGTTGGGGGTGGTGTAATGCCCTCACCCTTCCCTCTCCCGCTCCGCGGGAGAGGGCGGCGCAAAGTGCCGGGTGAGGGGTTTACGCTTGCATGATGATGGTCTATCGTGTGCTTGTCATGCAGCAGCTCCGCACCACCCGCACGACGACCACGACGACCTCCCGCTGAGGAAGAGGTGCGCTGCGATTCCCATTCTCTCACCACCCTTCCTCCATAGCGAAGGGCGTTTTTCTCTGTTACCCTCCCATCATTATGGCACCCAAGAAGACTGCAGTCGAAGCCCCCGATGCGCTCCATAACATGCGCCACTCCCTCGCGCACGTGCTCGCGCAGGCCGTGCAGCATCTCTGGCCGGAGACCCAGATCACCATCGGACCGCCCATCGACACGGGGTGCTACTATGA
>JAQUNQ010000078.1 GCA_028717505.1 Candidatus Peribacteraceae bacterium | reverse complement strand
CGGAGGTAACGCGTGGACTTTCAAAGCCCCTCTCGCCGTGTTGCCCTTCCTTGTCTGGCCTGTCTTTTCACGATCGCCCTCATGGCAATTTGTCAACCTGTGGCGGCCCGCACGAGCGGTGACGGAAGCACCACCGCCAAGTCAGCCGCTGCCATTGAGAGCGTATGCACTTCCATTATCAACATGGCAGAGATAAAAATCGGCGAGAAGAACCTGGCGGAAGCCCAAAGACTCCTTGAAATGGTCAGGCCTCTTTGCGAGAAGACGGGTTCCCCCACTCTCCAAGGGAATGTCCTGAAAAATCTGGGCAGGGTCAGCCTCGCATCAGGCCGCAATCCCGACAAGCTCCAGCAGGCGAGGGACATGCTTCTCAAAGCAAAAACATTCTATGAAAAAGCAGGCAATCAAACAGGCATCAGGACGGTTTTGATGGATCTGGGGGCTGTGTATTTCAGACTTTGGGAATATGCCAGGTCAATAGAGATGCTCAACCAGGCACTCGACAAATTCTCGGGGGCCGGTGATTCCGCAAGTCAGGGACAGATCAATAAATTACTCGGCGACCTGTATTTCAGATTATCCGACATGGAGAAGGCCGAAAGTCACTACAATAAAGCGGAACCCCTATTGAAGAGCTCAAAGGACCTTTCCAGCCGAGCCGGAGTTTTAAAAGGTCTTGGCGAGATCAAGCTGCAAGGCGAGGATATTGAAATTGGAAAGGCGGACAAGACACTTGATGAGGCGCTCCACTTGTATGAACAAGCAAATGACCGTGAGGGCCAGGGGAGAGTATGGCGGATACTTGGCCACAAAAAGCTCCTTGCCGGTGACGTCCTGGGGGCGGAAGGGAGTTTTCATAAAGCCCAGCGTTTTTGCAATGATGCGGATGACGCCCAGTGTGTCGGGGATGCCCTGAAAGGCCTGGGGGATTTACGGCACAATACTGGCCAGGGCCAGGAAGCAGAGAGCTACTGCAATGAAGCCTTGATTAAGTATCGAGAGATCGGTGATGGTCTTGGCAAAGCGAGGACCCTGCACCTGATTGGAGAGATCCTATTCGACAGAGGGGACACCAAAAAGGCGGAAGAAAATCTGCGAAGCGCACTTGAGCTTTATGATCAACACAACCATTATCGCGGGTCTGGAGATGCGCTTCGCATCATTGGAAATATCCACAGATATTTGGGCGATTCTGTCGGCGCCGCCAAAAGCTATAACGCATCAGAGGAGATGCTGAAAAAGGCGGGTGCTCCTCGATATATGGGCAATCTGCTAAAGGATATTGGCGAGGTGGCGTTGGAGTCCGGCAAGCTGGAAGACGCCGAAAAATGCTTTAATAGCGCTCTGGAGTATTTTAAAAAGACCCATTATAAAAAGGGAGAGGCCCTGGTCAGGACGAAATTGGGTGATGTATCCCTGCGAAAGAGAAGCCTCAAGGAAGCAGAAACACTCTATCAAAATGCGCTCGATTTTTCGGCAACATTTCCAACGCATATGAGTGGTGCCTTTCTCGGTCTTGGAGATGTCAAATTCAGAAACAACGATATTTCCGGGGCCGAGGATTCGTTCCGGATGGCCCTGTTGCTATCCGAGAAGGCAGGTAATCCCGATGGGCAGGGCGATGCCTTGAACCGCCTGGCAGTCCTCAAATCAAGAACCGGTCACATTGGGACGGCTGAAGAATATTTTCAAAAGGCCGGGCCGTTTTTTCAAAACGCAGGAAATCAACGGAGGAAATATAAATTCAAAAGAGATTATGGAGATTCGAAGCTGTCCGCCGGTAATATCAATGAAGCCGAGATTCTGTACAAGGAAGCACTTTCATTTTTGCAATATATTGCCGACCCGGCGGCCAAGGCAAATTTGTACAAAAGCCTTGGGGATCTGTATGCGAAGAAGACCGATTGGATTGGCGCGGAGGGGCATTACCGGGAGGCGATTTCGCTATCCGGGCAGGCTGGCGATAAAACGGGGCAGGCGAGGGCCCTTAACGCGCTTGGCGATCTGAATATTGCACTAAATAAAACCGCCGAGGCGACAAAGCATCTTGAAAAAGCAATCTCGCTGTTCAAACAGGCGAATTCACTCCGCGGCCTGGCAAACGCATATAAAAGCATGGGCGATTTGAAGCTCTCACGCGGAGAAAACAAAAGGGCGGTCGAGTTTTATATGCTCGCCCTCGGCTCCACCGATCGCCATCCGAAGCTCAGGGACCTTTATTACGACAAAGGGAGGGCGGAAGAAGCCATGGGGGATTTGGCCGCCGCTTCGTCATCGTATCAGAATGCGATCAAATACGCTGAAGATATTTTAAGCCAGGCGCGTGGAGACAAATTGAAAATGAGTCTCCGGGATCAGATATCAAAGCTCTATGATGCGCCCATCAGGGTGGCGGCAATGCTGAGCAAAAAACGGAAAGAAGCAGCTGCAGACGAAGGCCTCAAGGCGCTTCGACTCGTCGAGCAGGGACGGTCAAAGATACTGTATTCCCGTCTGAGGGAGGCCGGCATCAACCCGGCAAAAAGCATGCTCAGAGAGGAGCTCCTGCAACAGGAAAGGAATCTCGAAGAGGAAATCGCCGCGTTGAAATCCTTGATGCAGGACGGCTCAGGACAGGACATGAAAGACAAATTGGAGAAAAAGGAAAGGGAGCGTGAAGAGTTCATAGAAGGGCTATGGGCGATAACGGAATACAAACCGTACGTCGCCATCAAGTATCCGAAGAAGGACCTGGAGCTCGACTCGCTTCACCTTGATCCACTGGAGACACTCGTTGAGTACTACGTGAGCTCGGACGCCATTTATCGCTGGATCGTCGTCAATAAAAAGATTCTCTCCTTTGACCGTCTGCAAATCAGCAGGAAAGAACTGGACACCCAGCTAGCCCGTGCTCGCGACCCAATCCTCAAGGCCGCGGAAACCAGAGTCATCCCGCCGACGAAAGGCAAGGAGTGGGATGATTATATCGGAGCCTGTCGAATTCTGTTTGACAAGCTGCTGGGCCCAGCATTCCCGATTAACCCAAAGGGCCGACTTGTGATTGTGCCTGATGGTCCGTTGCACTTCCTTCCATTTGAGATGCTCGTCACCGGGTGTGCCGGGAAAAAATGCACCTTTCTTGGCCTCACCACCGCCATCGTCTATGCCCCGTCGATAAAGGCCTTCGAGCTGAGCCGGCTCATGCATGCAGTCAAGTCGTACCCGGATCGAAAAATGCTGCTGGTGGGGGATCCCATTTTCAACATGTCGAATGACGCGCGATGTGTTGAAGGCATGAAGCCGTGTGATGGGGAGTCACCGGAAGACATCGCCGCCCAGCTGAAGGGGTGCACCGCATACAAGGCGGTCATGGGATTCAACACGACTGGAGTCGCGGCCGGTTCCCAGGAGATGGACAAGAAGCTGGCGGCAAAGAGTGCGGGGCACCTGGAGCGGCTTTGCGAGTCTCGTCGGGAGATCAGGGCCATGGCCGAGCGTTTTCCCGAGCGAACGGACATGCTGGAGGGATTGAATGCGGGGAAGGAAGCTGTTTTAAAGGCGCTTGAGGAGCACATGTATCAGGCGATTCTCTTTTCAACACATGGTCTCATGCCGGAAGAGCGATCGTGTCCGGAAAACCAATCATGCATGCCGGAGCCAGCCCTTGTTTTTTCTGTCAGAGGCGCCTCGGATTCACATTATGGAAAGGATGCTTTTCTTGAGCTGGACGAGATATATGGGCTCAACCTGAATACCGAGGTGGTGGCCCTTTCGGCATGTGAGACGGGACTCGGCAAGGAGTCGAAGGGCGAGGGAGTGAGCGGCATGGGGCAGGCATTTCTTTATGCCGGTTCGCGGAGCGTATTGATGAGCCTGTGGAGTGTCGAGTCGGAGACGACCGCGGACCTGATGGTGTCGTTTTTTGCTGCCGCGCTCAGGGAGCAAAACAGCCGCGATCAAGTAAAGGCGCTCCTGAACGCGCGGCGGAAGATTGCCGAGGACCCCTCGCACACGGAGAGGGCACATCCGTTCTTCTGGGCTCCATTCATCCTGTATGGGACAGCGGAGTGAGGTCACCGGGTGCCTTTTGGCCGGTTTCATCTGGGCAACCTGCGACAAGGGTGATATAGGGGGGGTGAGGTGCACCATGCCGGATCGAAAGAGACGATGCTTTGTCATCAGTCCCATCGGACAGGAGGGGTCCGAGACGCGCGAGCATGCCGACAGCGTCTACGAGTACATCATCAAGCCCGCGATGGAGACCTGCAGCATCGAGGTCTTCAGGTCCGATCATTTGCGCGAACCCGGACGCATCTCCGACCAGATGTTCCGCGAGATCCTCACCGACGACTTTTGCCTCGCTCTCCTCACGGGGCACAACCCCAACGTCTACTATGAACTCGCCGTCGCTCAAGCAGCGGCGCGACCAGTGATCATTCTCCTCGAGAAGGGTGGTGTGCTCCCCTTTGATATAAGCGACCTCCGCTGCGTGTACTACGATCTCAAGCCCCGTCCCCTGTTCGAGAAAGTCTACGCGAACGAAATCGCCCAGCACGTCAAGAGCCTCGAGGCGGCCGATTGGCGCGGCACACCGCCGTGGGGTGACAAGGGGGTTGTGGGGACCGCTGGTGAAATCGAGTTCATCGAGCGCTCCATCAACTTCGGCAACCCGGATGAATGGGCCGATCTGCTACGCAACACATCGACCTCTTTCGACACCATGGGCATCTCGCTCGGCAAGTGGCGCAAGGCCCGGAATTTCAGCGAGCTCCTCAAGGAGAAGGCCGCGGCCGGGTGCGCCGCGCGCTTCCTGACCCTCCACCCCGACAACCCGATATTGAAGGAGCTGACCAACGACGCCATCCCTGAAATGCGGCACAACAACTCCCCGCGCGAGATCGCCGACATGCATGCGTACTTCAAGGAGGTCGCGCAGGCCGCCCCCGGTGCC
>JAQUNQ010000077.1 GCA_028717505.1 Candidatus Peribacteraceae bacterium | reverse complement strand
GCAGGCGCGGGAGCAGCTCAGTCGCACGCCGCGTCCACTCCCCCAACTGCAACTCAACCGCGGTGTCCTTTCGCTTTTCGCCTTCACCTTCGGCGATATCGAGATCGTGAACTACGATCCGTGGCCGGCGATCAAGGCGCCGATTGCGGTGTAGGAGAGCTTTAAGCCATAAGCTATAATCTACTCACGTGCTACTCTCTCTCATTGTAGCTGTGGCTGAGAACGGGGTCATTGGAGGAGGGAATACACTCCTCTGGAAATTGCCCGCGGACATGCGGCATTTTCGCAAAAAGACGGAGGGCCATACGGTGATCATGGGGCGCAAAACCTACGACTCGATCGGCCGACCGCTCCCGAAACGTCGCAACATCGTCATCACGCGGGATCATCAATTGCAGATCGATGGGTGTGACGTGGTTGCCTCGCTCGAGGAGGCGCTGCGGAGCGCGAAAGATCGCGGGGAAACGGAGGCCTTCATCATCGGAGGCGGCCAGGTCTATGCGCAGGCCTTGCCTCATGCGGATCGCGTCTATCTCACGCGCGTCCACGCCTCGCCCGCCGGCGATGTCTCTTTTCCGGATTTTCCGACGGACGAATGGTCCGAGGTGGCCTGTGAGCGGCACGAAGCAGACGGCGAGAACGCTTTTTCCCTCACTTTCCTGGTGTACGAGCGTCGCAGATAACTTGGAGGACATTAGTTTTATGGTTTGATGAAGGCATTATCGTGTGACGATGGTCTTTCGCACACAGAGTGGTTGGTCCGGCTCTTTTTCTCCGTCACGATGGGTTTCCCATGGGATCTCCGGAAAGTTCATCGACGGCCATCGAGACTGCCGAGGCGACGTCCGTTGCCGTCATCAATGGCGCCGTGGCGGAGGCGGACGGCGGTGCGCTCTCGCAGCATACGTTGGCCGACCGGATCGAGGAGAGGGCGGAAGGGGTGGATCTTCCCGGTGTCTCGCAGTATCTCGCCGCGCTTCGCAGCTTTCACCACGAGTCGATCGTGACGCCGCTCCCCGAGGGGGTGGGCGGGCGCTTCGACGGGTCCTCCATCGAGATTGCAACGGATACGATGGAAGTGGGTTCGGAAGGAGTGGCGGAGACTATCGCGCGCGTGCAGGAGGTGCAGGCGCATGAGCTCTACCATGCTGTGCATCATCACACGGAGGCGCTCGTGACGGCGGGGGAAGGCCCCTCCTCCGTCTTCATCGCCGGAGAAGGCTTCTCCGTGACGGAACTGATTGAGGGGCTTACGGTTGCGAAGACGGGCGATCGCTTCGTCTCCGCGCAGTATCGGGAGTACAAAGGGCGGCTCCTCTCCTGCGTCGGGAGGGCCGGTCTGGGCTTGGATGATGTCGAAAAGGCAGTGAACCGGCGGAAAGATCTTCGCTCCCTGCAGCCGCAAGAGAGGCCGGTAGCGCTTGCTGTTTAGTTCGTGGTGCCATTGGTTATTTTATGATGAGTTTGTTCTTCTTTCTCTCGTCAGGGCAACGAGAGAAAGAAGCAAAGAGAGGCGCTCCGCCGCCAAGATCCCCTCCACCCGGCCCTGTGCTTCCTCGCTGTCTCCTCCAAGGCTTCGGAGCCAGCTCGTCGGCAATGTCTACGGACAGGGCCTTCCCCTTCACCCCCCGTGGCGGCGGGACCCCCGCTACGTTAGAAATCCGCGCCGAAGTATGAATCTTGCCTGCTCCGAGCGCAGCCACGGCAGTCGCGACTGCCAGTGGCGCAGTCGAATGGGCAGGAATTGTCTCTCATGATTTAAGCTCCTACCAGCCGCAGAAATTCCTGCCGCGTCCGCGCGTCTTTGCGGAAGATGCCCTTTACGTGACTCGTGACGGCGGTGGAATGCTGCTTCTCGACGCCGCGCATCATCATGCAGAAGTGGCTGGCAGAGATGACGACGCCGATCCCCTTGGGCTTCAGGATTTTCTCCAGCGCATCACAGATTTGCTGACCGAGGCGCTCCTGCGTCTGGAGGCGGCGCGCGAACATGTCGACGACGCGGGGAATTTTGCTGAGGCCGATCACCTTCTTATCCGGGATGTAGCCCACATGCACCTTCCCGACGAAGGGGAGCAGGTGGTGCTCGCAGAGCGAGTAGCACTCGATGTCCTTCACGATGATCATCCCGTCGGTGTCCGCTTTGAAGAGCGCGCCGTTCACCACCTTCTCCGCGGACTGCCCGTAGCCGGACGTGAGGAAGCGGAAGGCATCCTCGCACCGGCGCGGCGTCTTCCGCAGCCCTTCGCGGTCGGGGTTCTCGCCGATTTTCCGGAGGAGGTCACGATAGAGCTTTTCCATGGGAGCGCATTATAGAGTGATGTCCGTGCGGGTGCATGGTTGATCACTGGTTTTCTCGAGCAGTTCCCGCCAGGTCCTGTGGAGCAGGGGATGCGTTTCGTCCGGATTCACGAGCTCGCAGAGCGGCTCCAGGACGAAGCGGCGTTCCGCCATCTTCGGGTGGGGGAGCGTGATGCCGGGCGTTTCGGGCGCACGGTCTTCGTAGAACAGGAGGTCGAGGTCAATGGTGCGTGGGCCGTAGCGGTATGGAGGGGCCTTCTTCAGGGCCTGTTCAACGATTTGCATCTTCTGAAAGACTGCCCACGGATCTTCCTTGGTCTCGATGCTCGCGACGGCATTGAGAAACTCCGGCTGCTGCATCTCCTCCCGTGCCGCTGCCCGGTAAACGGAGGAGAAGCGGATGCCCGGCCAGAGCGCGCGGAGCATCGCGGCACATTTTCGCAGGTTCTCCTCCGGACGGATGTTCGAGCCGATGCCGATGTAGACGGACGCTATGGGCGGGTGATGGTCAGGGAGATGGATCGCACGCCGGGGAGGGGGAACTTCTGCACTGAAACTGTCACACTCTCCACGGCGTCATGGCCGAGGATGACGGCGGCGATGTCCTCTGCAAGCCGTTCGATGGTGAGGCGCTCCTCCTGTGCGAGCAGGCGGAGATCCTGCACGACGCGCTCATAGTCCACCATTCCCTCCAGATCATCGGCGTCGGGGGGCTCCAAGCCGGCGCAGGTGATTTCGAGACTCACGAGCACGCGCTGCTCGCAGGCTCGTTCCTCCTCCGGGACGCCGATGTGGGTCCAGAGTTCGAGCGAGTCGATGGCGATGCGGTGGCTCATGACGGGAACTGCTGCGGCTCAAGCCGCACACCATAGAGTGCTCCTTTCTGTGCGAAGGGGAAGCGCACCATCCGGCGCAGGATCCAGCGTGTGACGGTGATGGCTGTGAACATGGACATCAGGACGCCCATGCCGAGCGTAACAGCGAAGCCGCGGACGATGGAGGTTCCGATGATGAAGAGGATGGCGCAGGTGATGATGGTCGACGCGTTGCCGTCGCGGATGCTCGGCCAGGCCCGCAGGAAGCCGATGTCCATCGCGGTCTTCAGCGCCTTGCCCCTGCGGAGCTCCTCCTTGATGCGCTCGAAGATGAGCACGTTCGCGTCCACCGCCATACCGATGCTGAGGATGATGCCGGCCATGCCGGCGACCGTGAGGACGATGTACTGGCTCGTAAAGAAGAAGAGCGGGAGCTTGAGAATCACGACGAAGAGGAGCGCGTAGACGCAGAGAGCAAGGTCCGCGATGAAGCCGAGGAGGCGGTAGATGAGGATCATGTACAGCATCAGAAGGAAGATGCCGAAGAGCGCGGCACGGAGCGACATCTGGAGCGCCTCGGCGCCGAGCGTCGCCTCGATGGTCTGCTGGCCGGCGAGGTAGATGGGGGCGGGGATGGCGCCGGTATTCAGGTCCTGTGCCAGTTGCTGGGCCTCATCGAAGTTGCCACTTCCCGTGATGACGGCGATACCGCCGCTGATCTCCTGCTGGACGACGGGCGCAGAGACGAGGTTGCCGCCCACGAAGATCGCGATGCGCTTGCCCACATTCGCCTTCGTGAGTTGCTGGAACATCTTGCCGCCCTCATCGTCGAAGGCGATCTGTACGATGGGGAGGTTCGTCGTGGGGTCGAGCGTGACGGCAGCAGAGCGGAAGTGCTTTCCATTGAGCTCCGTGTCCTTCCAGCCGGTGGGAAGGAGGGAGAAGAAGAGCGTGCGAAGGGCGACGGCATCCTCCAGCTTCATCACGCGTCCATTCTTCAAATCTGCGAGCAGCTTCTCCGCATGACCGGCTGCGTCCTCTCCCGTGACGGTGAGTTCGTCGAAGCTCGCGGTGTCAGGCGAGCGCGCGGGGGCCGCGTCCGCGCGGATGATGTGGAAGCCGAACGCCGTTTCCACGGGGTCACTGATCTCCCCCAATCCGAGCTTGAAAGCTGCCTCCTCGAAGGCGGGCACCATGGTGCCGCGCCCGAAGGTCCCGAGGCGGCCCGCTTCTTTGGCGGAAGGACCGTCGGAGTACTGGCGCGCCAGCTCCTCGAAATTCCCGCCGGCATCGAGCTTCGCCTTCACCTCGTTCGCGAGGGCGAGTGCCTCTTCTTTGCTGCGTGTGACGCTCGCTTCCACGGAGGAGGCTCCCTTGTAGGCAATGAGGATGTGGCTCGCGGCCATCTGCTCCTGTCCGGGGATGTGGGTCCGGAGGAAGATCACACGGGCAGTGCCATCACCCATATCCACGGCATTGAGTTCTGATGTCTGCATGGAGCTCAGAGTCTTGGCGAGAGGGGCAGGCAGTTGATCGTTGAGAGGGAGGCTCTCCTGCAACTTGTAGGTGACGGTGGTTTTCTCCTGCTCTGCGAGCATCTGGAAGGCGACGGGGGCCTCGGTGATGACATGTCCCGTCTGTGTGCGCGGACGGGCGACCTCTGCGAGGAAGACGCCGGGGACCACTCTTTCCTTCACATTTCCCGCCTCGTCCGTTTCCGGCACGGTGATGCTGCCTTCGCGCTTCACGATTTTCCCGGGTTTCATATCCCAGAGATCCTCGAGCCCCTTGGGGAGGTTGCTCTTGAAGACGAGGCGTTCATCCGTGTAGGCGACGCCCAGTTGATCGCTGAGGTCCTGCCCCACGGTCTGGAGGGAGGAGCCGCTCACGGTGATGGTGCGCAGAGCGGCATCCGCCCGTGCGCGGACCTGCTTCTCGTACTCTGCGGTCGCTTCCGTGAACTCC
>JAQUNQ010000076.1 GCA_028717505.1 Candidatus Peribacteraceae bacterium | reverse complement strand
TTTCCGGCTCCTCCTCCGATCCATGACGGATTTTTCCACGAAGGTGCGCAAGTGTGAGGATGCGGAGCTTGGAGCTGCCCTGAGCGCCTGCTCTCAGCTCCTCCTGCAGCTCTTCAGTGTCCTCACCCGGTGCGGGGTGGAACCGGAGGGAATTGCAGAGGCACTGCGCCGGCGGAGGGGTGCTTCTGTCACGAGGCCAGATTGTTCCCCTGCAGCTCCTCCGTTACAGTGATCCCGTGCGAGCGTCCCGCTTCAGGAAATTCCTCAAGGCCATCGGTCCGGGCTTCATCACGGGAGCCGCCGACGATGACCCCTCCGGCATCGGGACCTACGCGCAGACGGGGGCGCAATTCGGGTACACGCAGCTGTGGTTCGCGCTCTTCGTGACGCCCTTCATGATCGCCATTCAGGAGATGTGCGGGCGGATCGGCCTCGTGACGGGGCGAGGACTCTCGGGTGTCATCCGCAAGCACTATTCCAAGCCCCTGCTCTACGGTGCGGTGGCCCTCCTCCTCGTGGCGAATTCCATCAACATCGGTGCGGATCTCGGAGCGATGGCGGCCTCGGCGGAATTGGTGTTCGGCATCCCCTCCGTGGTCTGGCTAGTCGTGATGACTGTTCTCATTGTCCTCCTTGAAATTCTCGTTTCCTACCGCGCCTACGCCAGAGTCCTCAAGTATCTCTGCTTCTCCCTCTTCGCCTATGTGATTGCCGCCTTCACCGTCACCCAACCATGGGGGCAGATACTCCATGCGCTGGTGGTGCCCTTCTTTTCGCTCTCGGAGGAGTATCTCTTCAACCTCGTCGCGCTCTTCGGGACTACCGTTTCCCCCTATCTCTTCTTCTGGCAGTCGGATGAGGAAGTGGAGGAGGAAATCCTTCGACATCAAATCAGGGATTTCGGGACAGGGACGCCTCACATCTCCCGCAGGACCATGCAGGAGATGCGCCTCGATACCTCCATGGGGATGTTCTTCTCGAACATCATTACCTTCTTCATCATCACGACGACGGCCTCCACGCTTGGAGCACATGGCATCCGGACGGTGGCTACTGCAGCGGAGGCGGCCGCATCACTGCAGCCGCTCGCGGGCAGGTTTGCTTCCCTCCTCTTCGCAGCGGGCGTCATCGGGACGGGCTTGCTCGGCGTTCCCATTCTTGCTGCTTCCGCCTCGTATGCCATTTCCGAGGCGATCGGCTGGAAGCCCGGGCTCTTTCGCACCTTCAGGCAGGCACCGGGCTTCTACGCCGTCATCATCCTTGCCACAGCGGTGGGTCTCATCGTGAATTTCCTGAACATTCCCGCCTTTACCATGCTCTACTACGCAGCGGTCCTGAACGGCATCATTGCGCCGCCGCTCATGCTCTTCGTCCTCCTCGTGGCGAACAATCGCTCCATCATGGGGCGGAATACGAATGGCCAGCTCTCCAACGTGCTCGGGTTCATCCTCACGATGGTGATGGCGGTGTCCGCGGGGGCGCTCGTGGTCCTGGCCTTCCGGGGATGATCAATGAAATTTCGCGAGGAGGCGCTGCGCGAGGGCGTAGCCCTTATGGTGTAGAGAGGAGTGCGCAGGCAGGCGGCCCGTGCGGGCGTAGGTCGCGGCGATCCGGGCGAACTGCTCGCCGTCGGCACGGACTTTCTCCAGGCTCTCCGGCCGCTTGTCCACCGCCAGTCCGAACTTACCTCTGCCCAGCGTGCAGCGTGGCTCGAAGTGGGTGCCGATGTGGGTTGCCCCGAAGTAGCGGAGCCCCTCGCAGACGAAGCTCGTCGTCTTGCGGAGCATGCCCTTCCATGCGGGAGCAGGTGCCCCACCGGTGAAGATGAGAAAGAAGGGAAGGCCCTTGAGGGTGCCGCGGGAGTGCGTCTCGTCGAGTCCGAAGCTCCCCATGCGATCAATGACATTCTTCAGATGGGCGGGAACGCCAAAATTCCAGACGGGTGTCGCGACAACGAGGCCGGCTGCGCTCTCAATGGATTCTCTCAGGTACTTCATATCCTCCTCTTCAGGGGAGTGCGGCTCATAGTGGGAGAGCGAGAAGTGATCGATCTTCATGTCCTTCAGCCGGAATTTCCGGACGGTGATCTCCGGCTCGTGCCGCAATCCTTCGGAGAAGGAATCGGCGAGCACGTTGCTGTTGCTCGGTTCGTTCGTGCCGGCGACGACGAGGACGATATGCATGACATGATGATAGCAGGGGGAGGGGAGCATTCCGGCAGAGGGCAGATGCGATTTTCACGGAAGTTTGACTTTACGATTCGCGGGGATTGGAGCGCTGTGTACAGAAGAACTATCGGGTAGACGAACGATTTTTGTGCTATAACAGGACCCTTTTTCTCCGTGTTCTCTCCCCGCGCTTCCCTCGCGCGTTTCCGATTGACCTTCTCTCGGTGCATCAATATCTTGTGTGGCTGCACCCCCTGAGCACACAATATGATGTGCCAGGCATTCTCCCCCCTGTATATGCCTCCTCCCGCTTCCGCCGTTGGTTCTTCTTCTTTTGCACAGGGCGCGGAGCAGTTTCACCGTGGGCGTGGCCTCTCCGTGCGGCGTCTGTTTACGACGCCCGGAAGCGATCCCCTTGAGGAAGTGAAGTATGAGCGACGCACGAGTCGCATCCAAAATCCCGATGGATCCGTCGTCTTCGAGATGGAAGGGGCGGAGATCCCTGCGGACTGGAGCCAGATGGCGACGGACATCATGGTGAGCAAGTACTTCCGTCGGGCGGGCGTTCCGCAGACGGACGCCGAGGGGAACCTCTTGCGCAATGAGGATGGTACGGTGGTGAAGGGGCCCGAGAAGAGCGTGAAGCAGGTTATCCGCCGCCTCGCGGGATGCTGGCGGCACTGGGGGCAGCAGGAGGGGTACTTCGAGACGGCGCAGGACGCGCAGGCCTTCGAGGATGAGCTCTCCCACATGCTCGTGCACCAGATGGCCGCGCCGAACAGTCCGCAGTGGTTCAATACCGGCCTCCACTACGCCTATGGCATCACGGGACCGGCACAGGGGCACTACTATGCCGATCCCGCGTCCGGTGAGGTGCGGGAGAGCGAGGATGCCTACACGCATCCCCAGCCGCATGCGTGCTTCATCCTCTCCGTGGAGGATGACATGGTGAACACGGGGGGGATCATGGACCTCTGGGTCCGCGAAGCGCGCCTCTTCAAGTACGGATCGGGCACGGGGACGAACTTCTCGAAGCTCCGTGGCGGAAAGGAGCCGCTCTCGGGCGGGGGCATGAGCTCCGGCCTCATGAGTTTCCTCAAGATCGGGGATCGCGCCGCGGGGGCCATCAAGTCCGGCGGCACCACACGCAGGGCGGCGAAGATGGTCTGCCTCGATCTCGATCATCCGGATATCGTGGAGTTCATCGATTGGAAGGCGAAGGAGGAGAAGAAGGTGGCAGCCCTCGCAGATGCGGGCTACTCCACGGACTTCAACGATGAGGCGTACCAGACGGTATCCGGCCAGAACTCCAACAACTCGGTGCGCGTGCCCCATGCCTTCTTCGAGGCAGTGGAGAAAGACGCCGACTGGCAGCTCTTCTGGCGCACGGAGCTCCGTAAGGCGGAGCGGGAGGGGCGGCCACCGGTTTCCTGCAAAGCCCTCAAGGCGCGCGAGCTCTGGGACAAGGTCGGCTTCGCAGCGTGGGCCTGCGCAGATCCGGGCGTGCAGTACGACACGACGATCAATGACTGGCACACCTGTCCGGAGGATGGGCGGATCAATGCCAGCAATCCCTGCAGCGAGTACATGTTCCTGGACAACACGGCCTGCAACCTCGCCTCCCTCAATGTCCTGAAGTTCTACGACGAGGAGCAGGGGCGCTTCAACATTGAGGAGTTCAAGCACGCGGTGCGCCTCTGGACGATAGTGCTGGAGATTTCCGTGCTCATGGCGCAGTTCCCGAGCCGCGAGATCGCCGAGCTGAGCTACCGCTTCCGCACGCTTGGGCTCGGTTTCGCCAATCTGGGGGCGCTCCTCATGCGGATGGGGATCCCCTACGATTCGGAGCGGGCGCGAGCGCTCGCGGGGGCGCTCACGGCGATGATGACCGGTGAGAGCTACGCCGCATCGGCGGAGATGGCGGAGAAGCTCGGACCCTTCGCCGGCTTCCACCAGAACCGCGAGCACATGCTCCGCGTCATCCGCAACCACCGGCGGGCGGCCTACGATGCCCTCCCGCGGGAGTATGAGGGGCTGCACGTCACTCCCGTGGGGATCGACCAGAGAGAGTCTCCCCCCGAGCTCCTCGCCGCTGCCAAGGAGTGCTGGGACCGCGCGCTCGCGCTCGGGGAACAGCATGGGTTCCGCAACGCGCAGGTGACTGTCCTCGCGCCCACCGGCACCATCGGCCTCGTCATGGACTGCGATACCACGGGCATCGAGCCGGACTTCGCTCTCGTGAAATTCAAGAAGCTTGCGGGCGGCGGTTACATGAAGATCGTGAACCAATCCGTGCGGCCGGCACTCTCCATGCTGGGCTACAGCGAGACGGAGATCCGGGACATCATGCGCTACGTCCTGGGCACCCTCAGCCTGGAGGGGGCGCCGCACATCAATCGCGAGTCACTGAAGAGCCGCGGGGGCTTTTCCGACGAGGACATTGCACGTGTGGAGAAGATGCTCCCGCAGGTCTTTGAGATCTCCTCTGCCTTTACGCGCTGGACGCTCGGGGAGGAGACGCTCCTCCGCCTCGGCTTCGCGAAGGAGCGATGGGAAGACCCCTCCTTTTACCTCCTGCAGGCGCTCGGGTTCACCCCCGAGCAGATCGAGGAGGCCAATACCGTCATCTGCGGGCACATGACCGTGGAGGGGGCGCCGCATCTGAAGGCCGAGCACCTGCCGGTGTTTGACTGTGCAAGCCGCTGCGGCAAGGAGGGGAAGCGCCTGATCTCCGTCGAGGGGCACATCCGCATGATGGCTGCCGCGCAGCCCTTCATCACGGGGGCCATCTCGAAGACCATCAATCTCCCGAATGAGGCGACGGTCGAGGACATCAAGGGGGCGTACTTCCTGAGCTGGAAGCTCGGTCTCAAGGCCAATGCGCTCTACCGGGACGGTTGCAAGCTGAGCCAGCCGCTCGCTGCCCGCTCGCGGAAGAAGGTGGAGAGGACGGTGGAGAAGGAGGAAGAGCCGAAGGTCGTGGAGCGCGTGATCTACAAGGAGGTGCCGCGCCGGCGGAAATTGCCGGACGAGCGCCCCTCCCTCACGCACAAGTTCTCCGTGGCCGGCCACGAGGGTTACCTCCACGTGGGGCTCTACGAGGACGGCAAGCCTGGCGAGATCTTCATCAAGATGG
>JAQUNQ010000075.1 GCA_028717505.1 Candidatus Peribacteraceae bacterium | reverse complement strand
GCATCTGGCCGCGCTGCCCTCCCACCTGCACCAAACCAAGGGAGGCCACTTCCTTCTCGGATTCCAGCTCGAAGATAAGATCTTCGAGGAGCTGCTCGCCACGTGTGGCGAGCTGTGCAAGCTGTGCAGGTGTGACTGCACGAAGCAGCCGCTGCGTGGAGAGGACAACCGCATCCCGCGGCTCGAGCGTCCCACTGGCGATATGGACGAAGGCTGGTGTTGGCTTGCCGCGCGTGTACTCCGTAATCTGGCTCGCAGCTCCTCCACGGATGATGTAGGCCTCAGCAGAACCGGCGTGGGAAACATGGAGGGTTCCACTTGTATCGGCAATCGCCACGATTGCATTGACGGCATCGATTGCCCGCGAGAGGAGCAACCCTTTCAGGAGCCCATTGAGTTCCTTCAGGGTGCCATCGAGGCGCGTGCCTGCTTCCCCCTCCGTTTCGAGGAGGGCATGCTCCAGGACCATGACAAATTCCTTCTCAAGAGTCTTGGCCTCCTGCGCCGCGGCTTGAATCTGCAGGAGAGCACAGACCTGTTCTTTCTGCTCGGAGACAAGGGAAAGCGCCACGAGGGACGTGCCCTTCACTGTTTTCGTCATGCCCGTTTGGACCTTCACGTCCATACAGGAAATCAGGCTACCCTACCTCTGGGCGCGTAGGCAAGCGGCTTTCTCCCCCCGCCTCCCTCTATGGAGGCAGGGAAGGGATATGCTGGCTGATCGACAAAATTTTCAATTTTTCAAAATAAAAATTCGTTGAGCTGAAGCCAAAAAATGGCACTAACGACAAAGAGCTATTGCTTTCTCCCCCCTTGAGGGGTACACTGGAGACATTCTCATCTTTTTCCCAAAGAAAACCGTTCATGAAAACTATTGGAGAATGGCTCCAGAGAAAGTCTGGAGATGCGGTGTCATTGCCCTCCGTCCCTGATCAAAATCAGAGAAAACAAGGCAAGGTATTTCCCCCCCGTCCCCAAGCGCAGAGACCACCGAACCAACCGCGTAGGGGCGGAACCCTGCGGCTCTTTCCCATTGGTGGATTCGAGCAGGTGGGCCGTAATTGTTTCGTCGTTGATGTGGACGGCGATCTCTACCTCATTGATCTCGGGCTGCAGTTCCCGGACGAGGATATGCTCGGGATTGACTACCTGGTGCCGGATATCTCCCCCCTCAAGGGAAGGGAGAACCGCATCAAGGCGGTGCTCTTCACCCACGCCCACCTCGACCATATTGGTGCGGTACAGCATCTGCTGCCTCAGCTGCACTTCCCCCCTTGTTACGGAACGAAGCTCACGGCAGCGTTCATCCGCAAGCGCCTCGATGAAGTACATCTCACTTCGAAGGTGCAAATGAATGTCGTTCCCTACCGGCAGCGCATTCGCATCGGGCGCGTCGAAGTGGAATTTCTCCGCGTCACGCACAGTATCCCCGATTCGGCGGCTATTGCACTGCACACTCCCTACGGGACCATCGTCCACACGGGAGACTTCAAGTTCGACCTGACGCCGATGAATGAGCCGCCTGCGGACTTCCAGCGCCTCGCGCAGCTTGGAAGTAATGGCGTCCTCGCGATTGTTGCAGATTCCACGAACGCGACAAAACCGGGGCACAGCAAGAGCGAGCGGGAGATCTCGGAAACACTCCTCGATCTCATCCGCGATGCCAAGGGACGCGTGATCATCTCCACCTTCAGCTCGCTCCTGAACCGGATCCAGCAGATTGTGGACCATGCGCGGCGCTACAACCGCAAGGTCTTCGTTTCCGGCAGGAGTATGGAGACCAATCTTGAGATCGCGCAGAACCTCGGCTATCTCAAAGCTCCTCGCGGGCTCATCCGCAAGGTCGGACCCGGCATGGAGAAACTCCCGGACCGCGAAGTGCTCATCATTACGACGGGCAGCCAAGGCGAGGAAATGGCTGGTCTCGCGCGCATCGGACTCGGCACTCACCGGCACATCGCGGTAAAGCAGGGGGACACCGTCATCCTGAGCTCCAACCCTATCATCGGAAATGAGCGTTCTGTCGCAAAGGTCATCAATAACCTGCACCTCAAGGGTGCCACGGTGAAGACCAACGCAGAGCTCGCGCTCCACACGACTGGCCATGGACATCAGGGGGACCTCCTCCTCATGCACCAACTCGTTCACGCACGGCACATCATTCCGGAACACGGCGAACCCCACATGTGCGCCGCCCATGCGGATCTCGCCCGTGCCCTCGGCTACGAGGAGAACCGCATTCACTCACTGGTGAATGGCGAAATCCTCGAGTTCGATGCCAGCGGCGCCGCACGCAAGAGCAAGCAGAAGTTCCAGGTGCAGGACGTTATCATCGACGGACTCGGCAGTGCCGGCGAGGGCCAACGCGTGCTCAATGACCGCAAGATCATGAGCAGTGCCGGAGCACTCATCATCGTGTTCCGCGCCTATGCCTCGAGCAAGCGCCTTGTCGGCGACCCCGATGTCCTCTCCCGCGGACTCATCTACGGTTCCGAGCAGACTGCCATTACCGGCGAGGCGATCCAGGCGGCACGCAAGGCCTACGAGGAGGCTATCGCCCGCGGTGAAACCGATCGCAAGGCGATTAAGCGTGCCATCTCGGGCGCGCTCTACCGCTACTTCGACCGCAAGCTCGACCGCGAGCCGATGATCATTCCGATCATTGTCGAAGTTTAGAGGACTTCCCGTACCCCTCCCGTCATCCTCCATCCCTCGTACGGAGTCCATCCGCACTTGGCATGGAGGGTTTTGGCGGTGATGGTCCATGTCCCCTTCGGGTCAACAATGACGAGAGGAGTGCGTGCCCCCTCCGTAATATCCTCTCTCCTGAGAGAAAAAATCTTGTTGGGATTCGTGAAGCAGAGACGGACGATGTCTTCATACCTCAGATGAGGTACGGGTGATGAAGATGTTGGGTGTGGCCACTCCCCCGCGGCAACCGTCAGGAGGAGTGGAAGGAGTGTCTCGACCCCCGGGACTCCGCTCGGCGCCTTGAGGGGATCAGCGATGTCCTTCTCCTCCCGCGTGTGCGGGGCATGATCCGTCGCAATGCAATCGACAGTCCCATCTGCGATGGCCCCCCAGAGCGCCTCCTGGTGTTCCCGCGTGCGGAGCGGCGGGTTCATCTTCGCCCGCGCTCCCAGCGCCGCATAATCATCGACGGAGAGGAAGAGGTGATGAGGAGCCACGTCACAGGTAACCGCAATGCCGTCTTTCTTCGCCTGCCGGATAAGTGCCAGCCCCTGTGCAGTGGAGAGATGTGTGGCATGAACAAGAGCACCATGCTTGCGTGCAAGTGCGATGACAGACGCAACCGCGCGCTCCTCGCTCTCGGGCGGCCGCATGAGGGAATGCGCGTTGATGCCTTTTTCCATGACGTTTTCCCGTGCCTCCTCATTCGTCTTTGCATCCTCACAGTGCACCACCAGCGGAATGCGGAGGGCTGCGCAGAGCTGAAATGCCTCTTCGACCACGTCTTTCCCCGCCCCCTGATTGCCCGTCGAATGATCGAGGTACACCTTGAGTCCCGCACATCTCCCCTTCAGGAGCCGATGGACATCGGCTGTCCAGAGTTGCTCCAGCTGCTTGAGATGTTCCCTTTCCATCGCCCCGAAGAAGAAACGGATATCACAGTTATTCGCTTTTGTCGCGCGCTTCACTTTGTCCTCGAGAGCGGCAATCGAGGTGGTCGGCGGATTCGTATTCGGCATGTCGCAGACCGTCGTGATCCCGCCGGCACGCGCGCTCCCCGCCTCGCTTTCCATGGTTCCCTTCGTTTCGAAGCCGGGCTCCCGGAAGTGCACATGACAATCGATGAGACCGGGGAGGACCAGGTGATCGGATGCATCGATGACCTTTGCTTTCGCGTCCTGAACGGCTCCTTTCGCAATCATTCCATCTCGCACGAGAAGATCGATGCGCTCTCCGCCCCTGGCCGTGACGACAGTGCCGCCCCTGATGAGAATCGCGCTCATGCTTTCCCGAGCAGCATGGCAAGGAGCGCCATGCGCATCACCACTCCATTGCGCACCTGCCGGAAGTAAGCGGCATTCGGGAGCGGGTCAACATCGGGGGCGATCTCCCCGACGCGCGGGAGCGGGTGCAGCACCACAATCTTTCGTCCCTTCAGATGTTCTGCCGTGAGGACGTATTTGAGCTTGAGAGCTTCGTACTGCTTCACCTCCTCGAAGCGCTCCTTCTGGACCCGTGTCATGTAGACGATATCCGCGTCGAGCCCTTCCTCCAGCTTCTCTGTCTGCGCGAAGGAAATTTTCTTCTCCTCGAAGAAAGAAGTCACCTTTGGCGGCATCATGAGCTCCTTCGGGGAGACGAGGGTAAAGCGAACATCTTTGTAGAGACCGAGGAGGAAAGAGAGTGAGTGTACCGTTCGCCCGAATTTGAGATCCCCCACCATGGTGATGTGGATGCCATCGAGTTTCTTGCACTCCTTCTCAATGGTAAAGAGGTCGAGGAGCGCCTGTGTAGGGTGCTGTCCGGGCCCATCGCCCGCATTGATGAAGGGAACAGGACAGACCGCCGCGGCACGATCCGCACTGCCCTGCTCCGGGTGGCGCATGCAGATGATGTCCGTATACTGGCCGACCACCATCATCGTATCCTCGATGGTTTCCCCCTTGTACATCGAACTGAATTGCAACCCATCCGCCGTCACGATATCTCCGCCGAGACGCTGCATGGCCGTCTCAAAACTGAGGCGTGTCCGCGTGCTCGGCTCATAGAAGAGACTCCCGAGGAGTTTGCCCCGGAGCCGGTCATCCCCACCCTTTCCCAAAACCTTCTCCATCTCTCCCGCCACCTGCAAAATGGCGTCCGTGTCTGCTCGGGTGAGCTGCTTGGTGGACGTGAGGTGTCGGAAGGGCAGAGGCATTTTGCTGGTGGAAAGCATAGGCAACGCGCCTCCCGCTGTCCACGCATTTCTTCCCCGCAAGGGGCCAGGAATACCCGCGCAAATCTGCGTTCTCTAAAAGGATGTTTTTGCTTTGACGCCTCGCGGGGAATGCGTACCTTATGTCTCTCCGGCTGGCGCCCCAGCCGGATCCGTCCTGCCAAGGGCGAAGAGGTACAGCCTTTTCTTGAGGGTGCGGAGCGAGTCTGCTCGCAATATGCAGTTGCTCATCGGCCCCATTCGGACCGACCAACTGACTAGCGAGCCTCTCCTCCTCCACCCACCTCAATGTGGCTTCAAGCCCCCGGCAGGACGAACCCCCCTTTCCATCAGCCTCACCAACGTGTGAGCATCTCCTCTTCTGGAGAGCCGCTGATGGGAAGGGCTCTTTCTGACGTGTGCACTCCGGGAAAGTTTCTCTACAATCGCCCCGTGCCGAAGAAGCAAATCATCCTCTCCACGTTCTGGCAGCTCG
>JAQUNQ010000074.1 GCA_028717505.1 Candidatus Peribacteraceae bacterium | reverse complement strand
CCTACAAAAATCCCGGAAACGCGCCGATGTGGCGGCGATAGCGGAGGGGGTCATCGGCGCAGCGCTTTCTTTCGCCCTTTCTTTGCCGCGCTTGGCAAAGAAAGGGCAATCTGTGTTCCGTTGAAGGACTACTCCTTGGGAAGCTCTTTTTTATCGGAGGAGGAGGGAACCTTGTCCGGTTCCCTTCCCCCTCCGAACCTCCCTTACCCTCCTGACAGTACGCTTTGTGATCGGGACGAGCGTTCTCCAAGTAATTGATCCGGAGGAAACACCATGATCGCTCCTCACCCTCTCGCTTCGCTCGGGGTTCAGTCGCTCTCGACGAGGCGGGTGCAATGCGCATTGCTCACGCCTGAAATCGTCCCCTACAAGAAAAAACATTATGCCCCCATCCCTTTCATCCCCTTCTCCGTCGGAAACCCCATCTCCCCCATCACGCCCTGCATCTTCTCGGCCGAAACAATCTGCGCCTTTCCGAGCGCCCGGTTCAGTGCATCGAGGAGGAGTGAGGACAGGGACTCGCGCGGGACATCCGGCGCAATCTCGATGGAGAGCACCTCCATGTCCGCGGACACCACGACCTTCACGCCACGCGCTTCCGCCTCGACCTGAATCCGCTTCAGCTCCTTCTTCACCTTCTTCGCCTCCCGCTGCACGCGGAACATGTCGCGCATTTGTGAGAAAGACACCATATGGGGGAATGGTAACGGATGGACGGAGCGATGGGAAAGCAAAATGAGAACGAAGAGAGAAACCTGCTCCTGTGGGGCTCTCACCGAATAATCCCAATGCGGTCCTCTATTTCCTGATCGACGAAGACCTTCTTTCGCCCATACTTCATGCGGCTGTACTCCTTGATGAGCGCACCGAGCTCCTCGTTCCTGTCCGACTCGTCCCAGATCGTCGCCATGCTGAAGGGGCGCGTGGGCACGTTATTGATGGAGAGCTTCGTGTAGCAGTTGAAGTTCGGGACACCGATGACATCCTGCTCCGAGAGTTCCGGCGCAAATTCCTTCGCCATGTACTCGGCGTCCTCCGCGCCGATCTTGAAGCTCGAGATCGTGCCGACGTTGCCGAAGACCGCATCGCGCATCTTCGTGTTCGATTCGCCGTATGCCTCCGTCTTGCCCACGAGTTGCCCGATGAACTGGTGCGCCATGATGAGGCCGAGCTCGTACTTGCGCGCTTCGGAGAGAATCGTCGCGAACGCATCTGTCACGAAATTCTGGAACTCATCGACGTACAGGTAGAAGCGGCGCCGCTTCTCGCGCGGAACATCGGCGCGGCTGAGCGCGGCCATGTTCACCTTGTTCACGAAGATGAGACCGAGGAGCTGCGCATTGATGTCCCCGATCTTTCCCTTGGAGAGATTCACGAGGAGTACCTTGCCTGTGTCCATGATCTCACGAATATTGAAGGCGCTCTTCGGCTGTCCGATGATGTTGCGCATCGTCGTATTCGTGATGAAGGGTCCGAACTTCGCAGAGAAGTACGGGATCATCTCCTCCTTCTCGCGTGCGCCGGTCTTCGCGATCTCGTGCTCCCAGAAGCTGCGGACCACGGGGTTCTTGCACTTCGAGACCTTGAACTGCTGGAATTCGTCATCCACGAAGAGACGCGGCACATCGATGAGCGTGGCCCCCTCCTCATCGTCGTCCATGAGCGTCAGGCAGCCGTTGCGGAAGTAGTGCTGGATGCGCGGACCGAAGATCTCGTTTCCGAAGAGCTTCAGGAAGATCTCCATCGCGTCGATGGCGGCGCGGTCCTTCTCCTCCGGCGTATTCGCCTCGAGGAGGTTGAGACCCATGGGGCGCTCGCCGTCCGCGGGATCGAAGAGGACGATCTCCTTCGCACGCTCCTTGGGCGTATGAGCCAGCGCATCCTCGATGAGATCGCCGTGCGGATCCACGACGCACACGCCGTCCCCGTTCCGGATATCCTGGCGGCTCATCCACGAGAGGAGCGCGGATTTTCCTGTTCCGGATTTTCCGATGATGTAGTGGTGACGGGTGCGATCCACCGGGAGGAAGCGGATGGGCGTCTCCACGGCACGATGGCGATTGATGCCGATGAGGATGCCCTCAGCCGGCGTATTCGGCGGAGGCGGCAGCACGCGGTACGTGATCCACTCGATGATCGGGACTTTGTTGTAGCGGCTGTCGGGGAAGTGATAGAGGCCTGCGAGCTCCTTCTCCACCATGATGTTCCTCCGGTGAAGGAAGCCATTGATGCGATGCTTCCAGAGCCACGAAAAAATGGGCGCGTTCAGGAAGAGCGGGAAGAAGTCAAAGAACATACGACGCTCATCTAGAAGATTCCCGTAGACGTCCTTGAAGGCATTGAAGGCAACCTGCAAGTTGTTACTGAGATCGAGGGCTCTCCTCCAGGTTTTCGCAGCGGAGAAAATCCGGATGGAGGCGTAGTAGAAGCTCATCCCCGCTTTCTCCCCCATGCGCTTGTAGAGTTCCTCCTCCGGCTGGATCATGCGAACGAAGGCATCGCCATGGGATGCGCCCGGCGCGGCAGACGGACCCGTCGCGACATCGCTGAAGACGCTCAGGAGTGTGGAGAGGAGCGGAATGTGCGAGAACCACTGGTCCTTCTTGCCCTTGAATCTCGTGGAAGCGAGCCGCTCGGTCTTCTTCCCGAAGCGTGTCTCCGGCGTGGGCATGAGGACGAGCTGGATGCCCGCCGTCTCCCCCGCCTCCATTTTGGAGAGCACGTTCGCAAGTCCGTTGAGCGGATCGTCCTGCATGTGCTCGTAGAAGCGGAGCGGATACATATACGGCTTGCCGAAGAGCAGGTTGTACCCCACGAGCTTCTGCCCCTTCGGACAGATGGGAGGAGTTGGTACGATTGTCACTTCGGCATCCGGGTAGAAGGCCGTAATCTGCTTCTCCACGATGGAGGCGAGACGCGGATGCGTGACGAGGTAGAACTGCAACTGCCCCTTCACCACGTACATCTCGAAGCTGATTGGCACATAGCGAAAGATCCAGAGGTGGATCTCCTGCCAGAACGTGAGGCTCTGCACCTCCCAGAGCGCACGGTAGAGCTGCTCCATGACGGCCACCTTCTCCTTGAAGTCCTTTTCCGTGCGCTTCTCCTGATCCACTTTTGTGTCAGAGCGCGGCAGGAGGATCTTCATGTGCATGAGGTTCTTCGACCTCCACACCGCAAAGAGCAAGCGGCTGAACCAGGTGTAGACTTTCCAAAGAAGATAAGCTGCAACAATGAGCCCCGTATTCAGGAGCGGATCGCCCGCCCACCAATTCCAGAGATCACTCCAGAATGTTTCGCTCATGAGCGTCCCCGTCACGGCAACGGCGATCCAGATGAGGGGCCAGAAGAACCGGTCAAGGAAGAGAAACACAGGTGTCTATGAATGAATATACAGGGATTCCTTCTATTGTAGCAGATCAAGACGAATGGCGCTCTGCTCCATTATTGTCAAACTACAATAATTATTTCGTAGATACTTTTCATCCCTCTCCCCCTCCAGAACACTGCCAAACTTGCATACGCATCTCCCGCACACGCCCCTCGACTGTCCCCAACAGGAAGCGGTACGTGCCCGCCACCGAGGGGGTGAAGGAGAAAAGTTCCTCCGGGAGAACCCAATCCTGTAGGCGCTCCACGGAACCATCGGGATAGGTGATACTGCGCACGACGAACGCGCGGTTTGCAGAGAGCGTGAGCGTCTCGCCCATCAACCATGTCTGCGGGAGACCTCGGTGGAAGCGCACATTGCGGGTGATGCGCTTCTGGTACACACGGGGAGCACCGGTGCAGGAATCGACGAGCGATGCATCGCCGAGACGCTGGAACGTCGCATGCGCGACGCCCTGGCCCCGCGGCGCGATGAGCGTGAAGGCCCCGAGGCTCAGATCCATGTCGCGCCCCTCCACAAACGGCCCGCGGTCGTTGATGCGGACAATGACACTCTTTCCGTTCTCCACGTTCGTCACCTTCACGAGCGTGTTCGCCGGGAAGGTGCGATGTGCGGCAGTGAGCGCGTTCATGTCGAACGTCTCGCCGAAGGCCGTCCCCTTCCCGTGGAATTTCTCCGAGTACAGGCTCACCTCGTGGACCTCTTCCGCAAGGCGCGTATCCAGCGCCTGCGCGAGGGCGAGGAGTTGCTCCTGCGTCCCGAGCGGTTCCTCCAAAGATGCTATGGCATCAAAAATGGGGTACCGCGCGAGGAGGGAGCCGAGCTGCTCACGAACCAGCAGATCCGGATCATCGACATTCCGCGTGCGCAGCAGCCAGAGGAGAGCATCGGCCTCGTTGAGCGGATCATCGGGACGAAAGAGTTCCTCGTCATCGAGGATGCCGCGCGCCTTCGCGTAGGTGATTTCACTAAAGCCACTCGCCCCCTCGGGAACATCGGCGAAGGGGGTCTCGCGCGTCTCTCCTGTCGCCCTGCGGATACCCTCCCAGATCAGCAGAAAACCATCCCGACGCGTGATGTTCCCCTCCGCAAGAGCAGCGGGGGGGAGAAGCATCAGCACGACAAAAATAATCGCGAGCCGGCGCATAGCGGAGGCATCTTGCCGAGGTCATGCCCAAAGTGCAATTGACTCTCTCGTGGATCCCCGATCATTCCAAAAAAACCATCGCGAAGCCCCGCGCATGCGGGGCTGGAGCGACACCGCTCAAGGGAAAAGAGAGCTCGTGAGAGAAAAACCGCAGGTTTGTCTCTCACGAATCAGAGAACCCTCCACCCATCCTTCCGGACGAGGAGGTAGAGCGCGCGCCGCTGCTCGGAGCGGAGACTCATGAGCGTCTGCGGACCGACGGTCCCTGCCCCTGCATCCCCCGCATCCTTGATGAGCTCCTCCTTGAGCTGGTAGGCGAGGACCGCCGCCTTGGTGAGCTCGCCGAAGTTGCCGTTGATCTTCTCCTCCGGGAAGAAGCCGCGGTCCGCGAGGAGGCGCTGCAGGAGAGCAACTTGGTCGCCGCTGTCCCCCTCCTCAAGGAAGCGATCGACGTTCTTCCCGCGCTCATCGAGCACGACCTCCACGCGACGGAGCGTGAGGAGGCGATTCGCGATCGCGGTGACGAGCCGCCGGTCCCATGCGTCACGCATCTTGCCGCGCGTGAGCGGTCCGATGCGGCCGGCACCTGGATCTTTTTCCGTCCCGACGAGACCCTTCTTCTGCTGGAACATGAGGATGGCTGCGTAAAGATTGTCGTCGTACTCCCCGCTCGTCCGCCCCTTGTAGAAGCCGAAGAAGCGGAGTGTTCGCTGCGCCGCGCGCACGACGGAGGGCGGCGAGTTCTTCTCCACATTCTTCACCACGGGCGGTGCCGCGCCCTGGCGCCGACTGGCGGCCATGAGGGATGCCGCAGAGCGCTCCGTGAGATGATCTGCCGGTTCCGAGAGGGCATACG
>JAQUNQ010000073.1 GCA_028717505.1 Candidatus Peribacteraceae bacterium | reverse complement strand
GCCGTGCTCATCGTGCTCTCCTTCGCGCTCCGGTTCTGGCGGCGCGGCATGCAGAACCCTGTCACAAAGAGGCTGAGTCGGTCCTGGCCTTCCGCTGCGTTCTGGTTCGGGATCACGGGTCTCGTCATGACGGTCTCTCGCGTGGAGATGGTGAGCTTCCTCGCCATGCGGCTGCTCTGGGTGATCTGGCTCCTCATTTTGGGGCTCTACCTGTTCATCCAGGTGCGCATCTTCCGGGTGCGCCACTACCAGCCGCTCCCCCGGGAACACTCCGAAGATCCGCGCGATAAGTACCTTCCGCACAAGAAACCGCGCTAGAGCTGCAGGGGATGAATTGTTTTGGTGTGCAAGGAACTTGACAGTTGGTTTCGCTTGGGTGACCATGCTCCCCTTATGCCTCTCAAGCACACCACGGAGACATTTTTGGTTTTTCTCCTCGGCGTCGTCATCCTGCTCACAGGACTCCTGATCACCACGCTCCCTGACCTTCCGGCAGGCGCGCTCCCGTGGGGGGTGCTCTTCGTGTGTGCACTCCTCTATCCACTCATCCTCCTCCTGCTCTTCCGCCGGCACCGTGCCGACCACTCCTTCCGCCTGCTCCACTGGTTCCCGGCGGGCATGCTGCTCATCTGGCTCCTCCTGCAGCTCCTTGCACTCTCCAAGTTCCGCCTGCTCTCGGTGGTGGATTGGTACACGTGGGGCTGGACGCTCCCCGCGACGGTCCTCGCCTTCATCCTGCTCATCTCCTTCTGCCTGCGCGTCATCCGTCGCAGGACGCAGCGCATCCTGCTCCTCCTCCTCGCTTTCGTGCCCTTCGTGATCGTTGCCGTGGTGAGCCAGCAGTCGCAGCACTGGGATCGCGATCTCTCCGCTTTCCTCTGGCAGCGGGACGTCTGGAAGTCGCTCGAAGGCCGCTCCTTCTTCGGATGGAAGGTGGGTCGGAGCCTCCCGACGTCGCAGAACCTCACCGCCTCGACGAACTCGAGCGAGGAGGCGTGGCGTGAGCTCATGCGCCTGCAGGAGAATCAGCGGGCACGCGCGGAGAAGCGCCTCGCGCGGTTGGGATCAGGGGAGTCATCCGCCATCGCCTCCGAGGAAGCGGAGGAGAGCAGCATTGGTTCCCTCTCCGGGACGGGGCAGGAGATCCGGGAAGTGAAGACGATGCCACGGAAGCTCCCATCCTCCGGTCCGGAGCTCGGGTTCATCATCATCCTCTTCGCGGCGCTGTACGCGGGGGTGTTGCATGATCGGGCGCGGCGGAGGGCGTAGGGGATGAGGGGCGTAGGGCGTTCGGAGATCATCTGCTAGGATGGCAGACGTTTCCCTTTCCCCCTGCTCCGTGGCTACCATCCAAACCCTCAAAGCGCGTCAGATCCTCGATTCCCGCGGGACACCAACGGTTGAAGTGGATTGTCTTCTCTCCGATGGTTCTTTCGGCAGGGCGGCAGTGCCTTCCGGTGCTTCCACCGGGAAGCACGAGGCGGTGGAATTGCGCGACGGGGACTCCAAGCGTTTCGGGGGGAAAGGAGTGCTGAAGGCCGTCTCCCATGTGCATACGCTCATCGCCAAATCTGTAGAGGGAAAAGGATTCGACCAGCGATCCCTCGATGCGGCGCTCATCGCACTCGATGGGACGCCCAACAAAAGCAAGCTCGGGGCGAATGCAACACTCGGGGTCTCCCTCGCTTTCGCGCGGGCAAGTGCCGTGCAGTCCAAGCAGCCTCTGTACCGGTACTTCAACGGTCTTCTTTCCCGGAAGCGGGAGATGTGCATGCCCATTCCGATGGTGCTCGTCCTCGAAGGGGGCAAGCATGCGGATGACAGTTCCGATTTCCAGGAATTCATGGTGATGCCCGTGGGCGCGCCGAGCTTTACGGAGGGGCTGCGCTGGAGCGATGAGATCTACCAGGCGATCGCGAAGGTGCTCAAGAAGGAAGGCTTCAACATCAACGTGGGGTTCGAGGGGGCGTACGGGCCGAACCTCGGGAGCAATACGAAGGTGATGGAGGTCATTCTGGCGGGCATCGAGGCGGCGGGCTACCGGCCGGGGAAAGATGTGGGGATCGCCCTCGACGCCGCGGCGAGCGAGTTTTTCGCGGACGGCAAATATCGCTTGGAGCGGGAGAAGAGGACGCTCACGAGCGCGGAGCTCACGGATTTCTACGCGGCATGGGTGGAGAAGTATTCCCTCGTTTCCCTCGAGGACGGCTTGGCAGAAGATGACTGGGAAGGCTGGAAAATCCTGCAGGGGCGGCTCGGCAAGAAGGTGCAGATCGTGGGGGATGATCTTTTCGTCACGAACGTCGAGCGGTTGAAGAAGGGCATTGCGGAGCAGGCAGCCAATTCCATCCTCATCAAGCTGAACCAGATCGGGACGGTGACGGAGACGGTCGATGCCGTCGAGATGGCGCACGCCGCCGGTTTCACCGCGGTGGTGTCGCATCGGTCCGGGGAGACGGAGGATTCCTCGATCGCGGATCTGGTCGTCGGCCTGGGGACCGGCCAGATCAAGACGGGGGCCACGAGCCGTACCGATCGCGTCTGCAAATACAACCAGCTTCTTAGGATCGAGGAGGAGCTGGGAGCGAAGGCGAAGTACGTTTCACCGTTCTAGATCCGGTGGTGTCGTATCCACCAATCTCTTGCCCACGGGAGTGAGAGCGTGGAGAGCAGGTATCCGAGTGCGGGCACGCCTGCATTCAACCAGTAGTAGACATTATCGATGAGCCAGAGGAAGAGAGTTGCGATGACGTACGTCAACGCCGTGATGAGCAGACGCCGCGTCCAACTGGTTTCCCACGCCTTGTCGGCTTCCACGCGCTTGTTGCGTTCAAGAATTGCTGCGATCTGGGATTCGAGATTTTCCATGCGGAGAGCATAGCATCACTGCTATAGTTCCTCTCCGTCGGGGCGTAGTTCCCGTCTTCGTCCCGCGCATGCGGGACTCTGCCGGGCAGGCAGTTGGCTCCGCGGGTACAGTGTTCTTTGTTACTATCATGTCATTCATCGGGGCGTAGTTCAGTTGGCTAGAACGCTTGCATGGGGTGCAAGAGGTCGCTGGTTCGAGTCCAGTCGCCCCGACCACATTCTTGAGAGACAAACCTGTGGTTTTTCTCTCAAGGCCTCTCTTTTCCCTTAAAAAGGTGTGGCTCCAGTCGGGCAAAGCCCGACTTCGCCACGAATTTATTTGAAATGATTCCCATATTCTCCGAAGCGACTGGACGAGAAGTTTATCCCGAGCGCAGCCGAGTATGGATCACGCGGCCTCCGCCACGTCGATGAGGTTTTGCACCTGCAGAGATGGCGCATGCCTCCTGGCTCCTTCCTGTGCCATCTGCTTGATGAAGTACGAGGGGGCGGAGCCGTGCAGGCGCACCTGCTGACCGCATTCGCTCAAGGTGACTGACAAATTTCTAACCTCGCCTCGCGTCCAGGCATGCACCAGTCTGAGGACGCTCGTGACGGTGTGATGGCATTCCTCCCGTGGTGTTTGGACGGGGGAATCGGGGGTGGCGGAAGACTCGTGTGGACGGTGCATGATGGAATGAGGCGAAAAAAGCCGGGGCACTCTATGGATGCCGATGGACCGTGTCAAACTGATCTCGTGCAATTTTTGCGGTGTGTTTCTGTTCCTCGATGCTGCAGGAATATTGACACTCTACGAAAAAGAGATACGATAGCCCTCGTGGAATTTACCATTCTCCAGCTCAGTTTGCGTCGTCGCGCCTCTGCAGAGGTGACGGCCTGAGCGGATGCCCGTGCATGTTCGTTGCCTTTGGTGAGATTTTCTCCCGCAAGGCCTTTCTCTATGCATAACTTCTTCCTCACCATCGCGCGTCGTAGCCGTCTCTCCTCCGCAGAGGGGCCGAGCTGATGGATTCTTCAGTTTGCAGCACACCCTCCGCGGAGGCTTGCGGAGGTTTGCCGGTGCTGCATCTCTATTTGTCTTCCTTTTTTCACCATGAATTCCTTCGAGCCATCATCGGTATCCGATGCGTACCATCACAAGTACGCCGGCAAAACACTGCTCATCAAAGTGAGCGGCAAAACGCTCCTGAGCGAGGAGATGCCCATCCTTATTCAGGATATTCAATCCCTCGCGCGTGAGGGCATCTGCTTCATCATGGTATGCGGCGCTGGTGAGCAGAACACGCGATCCTACAGGGAGTACCTCGCCCAGACAGGACAGGAATGGACGGAGCCGCAGCGCGTCGGTGGCAGGAGAGTGACGGATGCACAACAGTTGCATCACGGCGTTCTGCCCGCACATCGCGACATACAGGCCATGTTCCGGCAGCTCCTGCCGGAGGCGGTCATCCTCGAACCTCAGCAGCTGCACTGCAAGCACTTGTCCGAGTTGGGGTATGTCGGCGATCCGCAGTCCGTCGACGGGCTCCATGCAGGTGGCATCGTCGTCGTGTCGTCGGTGGGGAGTGACGGGCAACACCTGCTCAACGTGAATGCGGACGATACGGCCCGTGCGATTGCGGAACAGGAGAGTACCCATCTCAATGAGGCTATTTTCGTGACGGAGACGGGCGGCGTTCTCCAGAAGGGGCACGTGGCCCCCTTGCTTTGGAAGGAGGACATCGCGGAAGACGGACAGCATGCGTACATTGATGTGACCGGCGGGGGAGGCGGCATGCAGAAGAAGCTCCGCGAAGCCCGGCGGATACTCGAGCGCATCGAGAAGGTCGTGATTAACGGCGTCGCGGGCGTCCGGCAGGAGCTCGAGCGCATCCTGGGGAGCGGGACGCTCGTGGCCGCACGCTCTTCTATTCTCTGCGAGAAGCCGCCACATGATGGTGCGGATGACGCGATCTTCGATGTCTTGTACCAGAGGAACGTCGAGAGCGGACATTTCCGGCAGCGGTCTCCTGAGGAACTGCAGGAGCTCAAGAAATACGTGCACCTGCTCAAAGTTAGCAACTCCGTTCTGGGGGCATTCGCCCTGATTCCCCGGGGAGGAAGCTGGATGGAGTGTGCGACCGTCTGCTCGGATTACAACGGTTCGGGGGTGGGCGATGTGATCATCCGGGAAGCCCAAAAGAAGGCGCAGCAAATCTATGCATTCGCCAGTACCCCCGAATCCACGGCGCTCTTCGTGCGCAATGGTTTCGGGAATCTTGGGTGCATTTCGGCATTGCAGAAAGAACACCCTGCATTCTTCGAGTATCTCCCTTGCGTCATGCGGTATGACGTCCGCAAGCGGGATCCCAACTTTTGTACGTGGCACCGAGAGTCATTTGCAGCGAGGAAGTGAGCCGTAGAAGGGTCACCCCCATCCGGGTGGCCCTTTTTTGGATTGCCCGGCATCTTGCTTTGTGCTTCCATATGCCCCTTATGCCTCTGTTTGTCCAAGAGAATTGGCTGGGGGAGGGGGTTGTAAAAATATCTAAATTGTGTTATAATATCAAGTTAACATGAGTCTCTCCGGAAGCGAGCTCTCGGCTGCCACCCGCGCGATCGACCAGTATCAGCGCCTCCTCATCGTTCCCCATGCGAATATTGACCCGGACGGGCTCTCGGGGGCACTGGCCTGCTACGAGCTCTTCCAGTCCCTCGGGAAGGATGTGACAGTCGTCTGCCCGGAATCCCCGCCGGAATCCCTGAAGTTTCTGCCCGGCTACGAGAAGATCGAACAGGAGTTTGCCGAGTCGCAGAATTTCATCGTCACGGTGAATCTCGATGAGGGCGTG
>JAQUNQ010000072.1 GCA_028717505.1 Candidatus Peribacteraceae bacterium | reverse complement strand
CCTCGAGGACATGCCCCCCTTGCTCGGCGGCGGCATGATCATCAGCGAACTGATACGCGACCACTTCGTGCCCGGAGATCCCCCGCAGCGGTTCGAGGCGGGGACACCCCCGATCGCGGAAGCGGTCGGCCTCGCAGCAGCCATCGCATGGCTGAAGACCCTCAAGCAGAAGGAGATCGAGGCACACGAGCGCCGGCTCCTCGGCGTCGCGCTGAAGTCGCTGAGCCGCGTCAAAGGACTGACGGTCCTCGGTCCAAAGAAAATGGGAGAAATCTCCGGCTGTATCAGCTTCACCGTCGAAGGCGTGCACCCGCACGATCTCACGGAAATCCTCGGGCACGAAGGCATCTGCCTCCGCGCGGGGCACCACTGCACACAATCACTCCACGAGCGTCTCGGCATCGCCGCCTCCACGCGCCTCTCGGTGGCCCTCTACAACACCGAGGAGGAAATCCTCGCCGTCGCCCCCGCCCTCGAACGCGCCATCAAGCTCCTCAAAAAATAACCCCTCCCTCCTACACCCTACCCCCTACACCCTCTCATGGATCTCTACGCCGACAACATCCTCGACCACTACCGAAACCCCCGGAACAAAGGGCCCCTCCCCAAGGCCAACATCGAACACACAGAGCTGAACGCAAACTGCGGCGACAGCCTGAGCCTGCGGCTCAGCCTGAAGGGGAAGAAGATCGAGGAAGCCCGCTGGCAGGGCACAGGCTGCGCCATCAGTCAGGCGGGGATGTCCCTCCTCTCCGAAGAACTCGCTGGTATGTCTCTGAAGGACGCCGCGGCGCTGCCGCCATCGAGGATCTACGGATTGCTTGGCGTCCCTGTCGGTCCGCGCCGCACGAAATGCGCGCTCCTCTGCCTTCACGCCCTGAAGAACACCATCCACAAGCACGAAGGGAAACCTCCTCAGAGCTGGACGGAGACGCTCGGCCAAGAATGATTTCAAAGCGCTTGTCTGCTTTGCCGCCCCCTGTACATGGAGCCGCCGACCGGAATTGAACCGGTGACCCCCTCCTTACCATGGAGGTGCTCTACCAACTGAGCTACGGCGGCAGACCAGTGGAAAGAGTGTACGTGGAAATTATGGAGGACAACAAGAATTCTTCCTGTTGGAAGAGAAGGAGGCTTACTTTCGCAAGAACCTGCTTGACGTCCGAAGCCCGAAACCCCTAGAGTCCCCGCGCGATTCCCCTCTCCCACTTCGGGACAGGGTTTACCCACGGATCGTATGCCCACCCTTGTACCCACATCGGAAGAGAACGCGATCTACGAGCTCTGTCTGCTCTATCCGGATAATCTGAGCCAGAAAGAGGAAGCCCAGCTCCTCAAGGAAGTCGAGGGGCTTTTCGACGAAGCGGGCGGCAAGCAAATGGTGAAGGATCTCTGGGGCAAGCGCGGTCTCGCCTACCCCATCAAGAAGCACGCGGAGGGAAATTTCGCCGTCCTCTATTACGAGATCGATCCCCAGAAAATAAAGGAGATCAATCATCAGCTCCTCATCCTCCCCAATGTGCTCCGGCACCTTATTGTGAAGCCGCCGAAGAACTATGAGGTGGTGAAATACTCCGAGCACTACGAGAAGTGGCTGAAGGAGCGCAAGACTGTGAGTGAGACGAAGGCGAAGGAAGAGGAGAAGGTCCTGCAGCAGAAAGTCGTGGAACGCGCCAGGCGCCAGGCGAAACGTGCGGAAGAGGTGAAGAAGGAAGAGCAGGCCGCGAAGCCGGCAGTCCAGGAAGCCGAGCTCACCGAGAAACTGGAGAAGCTTATTTCCGACGAAGATATCGGCCTCTAACCCCTCTCCCATGCCTCGCCCCTCCTCCCGCCACCAGCAGCAAGCCCAGCAGAAGCCCCCCCGCCCGAAGGTGTGCCCCTTCTGCGAGCACATGGCAAAGTACATCGACTACAAGGACTACCCTACGCTCAAGCCCTACACGGATTATTTCGGCAACATCCGGCAGCGCTACTACACGGGGATATGCCTGAAGCACCAGAAAATGCTGCGGGAGGCCATCGAGCGGGCACGGTTCATGGGAATGCTTGCCTACCGAAAGTAATTGAAAATTGGCGTGGGAAAATGAACAATATTCATGGAAATGTATTTCTGTATTTATTTCTCCATACCTCCGCATGTCCGGACATAGCAAGTGGGCCAACATCCGAGTGAAGAAGACCGCGCAGGACGCCCGTCGCGGGAAGATCTTCACGCGGCATGCGCGCCTCATCGAGATCGCGGCAGGGTCGGGGAGCGGCGACCCATCAATGAACCCGACGCTCCGGCAGGCGATCGAGAACGCGAAGGCGGACAGTGTCCCGAACGCCAATATCGAGCGCGCCATCAAGAAGGGAACGGGGGAGCTTAAAGGGGAACAGATGGAATCGATCGTGTATGCCGCCTACGGGCCGGGCAATGTCGCCATGGTCATCGAGTGCCTCACGGACAATAAGAAGCGCACCGTCGCCAATGTCCGCTCGATCCTCGAGCGCCGCGGAGGCCGGTGGGCGGAGACGGGCTCCGTCCTGTGGATGTTCGAGCAGAAGGGTGTGATTGTGGGAAAGAAAGCGCAGATCGCAGGCAGGGACGATCTGGAGCTCAAGCTCATCGATGCCGGCACCGAGGAGATCGAGTGGTCGGATGGCATGGTGGAGATCACGACCGGTCACTCCGGCTGGTCGCAGGTGCGGGACCTCCTGAAGGCAGAAGGTTTCGAGATCGTTACGGCCGGGTTGAAGTACGTTCCGAAGCAGAAGACCGTCGTCGCCGATGCTGCGACGGCGAAGAGCCTCATGGAGATGATCGAAGCGGTGGAGGAGGACGAGGACGTCTCGGAAGTCCACACGAATGCAGACATCGCAGACGAGGTAGCGAAGCAGCTCGGCGAATGAAAGCCGGATGCAGCGCGGACGATCTACTCCTGCACGAGCGGCTCCACCGTCACCGTCACGCTGTCCTCCGCCGTCTTTCCGTTCAGATCCGTCGCCACGGCGCGCAGCGTGTACGTGCCGGGTGAAACGCGCATGTCATAGGTGAGGACGAAGGGCTCCTTGGGTTTCGTCGTGAGGAGGGTATCGCCGAGATAGAACTGCACGTACTTCAGCATGCCATCGGGGTCTTCTACCTCCGCCTTCATGGGAACCGGTCCCCCCTGTTGCACCGTCACGTCGCCGACGGGTGATGTGAAGCGCACGGAGAGGGAACCCGCCGTGCTTCCCCCTTCCCCGCCCCCTTCCCCGAAGCGGAAGCGCACCGTCTCGGTCGCTTCATTGTAGTACTCGTCCACGAGCGTCACCGTGAGCGTATGGAGACCGCTCTCGTCGAGCGAACGCGGAACACGGATGGGCGGATCGAAGGGCGCCGTGAGAGCGAGTGCCACGCGCTTGCCGTCGATCTGGTACCGCACCTCGCGGACGGAGGAGCCGACGGTGTACGCGATCTTCGGACGGAAAGCGGGGTAGTTCACGTTCCCGTTCTCCTCGGGAGTGAGGACGGTGAGCGTCGGCTTCGTCAAGCGTCCCGGCGTGAGCGCAGGATCGCACTCTTCCGTGGGAGCCACCGGCAACGGCAGGATTGAACCTGAATGATCGGGCGTGGCGTACCAGAGAGCCATCTGCTCGCTCACCCACTTCTGCACGCCTTCTTCCCATGTGGGCCAGCGCTCCGGCAGGATGCTGTGTGCCACGAGGAAACTCCCCGACTCCTGCGCCTCCTTGGGGCACGCATCCGACGCGAGGAGGTGCGTCACCTTGTCGACCATGAGCTGCGCACAGGCGGGGTCCTGTTCCGTGGGTGCCCGCTCCGCAAGGAAGACCTCTGCCTTCCTGAGGGCCACCGGTGTGCAGGGCGTCGGCAGTTCTCCCGAGAGGAGCGAGACTTGCGGCGTGACGATCCCCTCGGGAACAGGGAACTTGGTCGCCCCCTGCGGGAGCAGCTTGTGCGCACGCTCCATGAACTCCTTCCAAATGGGACTCGTGGTATTGAGCCCATCACCCTTCTCGAACAAGGACGAGCTGTCGGCATTCCCGGACCACGCCCCGGCCACGAGCACCGGCGTATAGCCGAGGACCCACGCATTGTCGGGCTTGCGGAGCTTGCAGGTCTTCTCATTTTCCCACTCGAGGCACTTGTTGCTCGTCCCCGTCTTCGCTGCTGTCTCGTAGCCGGAGACGGAGAGCTGCGATTTCCAGTAGTCGTTCGGCCGCACGGAAACATCGCTCAGGACGGAGGTGATCTGATAGGCAATGCGGGGATCGATGGCCTGCTGGCCCGGCCGCTCCTCATCCGCGGCGTAGAGGAGATTCCCCTTGCGATCGGTGATGCGCAGGATGCTCACCACGGGCTTCACCATGCCGCCATCCGCGAACGCGCTGTAGGCCTGCGTCATCTCGAGGAGCGGCGTCTCCGCGGCACCGAGCGCGAGAGGCCAGCCGTAGTCGAACCCCTCGGGCTTGCCGTTGCGGAGCTCCGTGCGATGCTGGAGTGGTGTCACGGCGCCGAGCGCGCTCGCGAGTGTGAGGATAGGCTCCTCTCCGCCCGCGAGGAAGAAGGCCTTCGCTGCCGGGATGTTGCGTGAGGCGCCGAGCGCCTGACGGATGGTCATGAGCCCCTTGAAAGTCCCATCGAAATCGCGCGGCTCATCCTCCCCGATCTTCGTCTGGACATCGTAGAGGATCGTCGCCGGACTGTAACCCTGCTGAAAGGCAGCGGCATAGACAATAGGCTTGAAGCTGGACCCCGGCTGTCGCGGCACCTGCACCATGTCGATCTTCCCGCCGTCCTTCTCGTCGGCGTAATCGGTATTGCCGACGTACGCGAGGATCTCGCGCGTCTTCGGTTCCAGCGCCACGAGCGCGATGTTGTGCGCGCCGAAGCGATCAAGGATGTCCTGCTGGTGGTTGGCAACCACCTTCTCCGCCACCTCCTGCAACTTCCAGTCGAGCGTCGTCTGAATGGTGAGCCCGCCCTGCTCCAGAATGCCCTTCTCCGCCGTCGCACCGAGGAGCTGCTCCGCCTGATCGCGCACCCAGAGCACGAAGTGCGGGGCACGGATATCTTCACGCGCAGGCTGGAACTTCAGGGTATCGATCTCCGCCAAAGCCTTCAGCCGCTCCTGCTCTGTGATGAATCCCTGCTCCTGCATGTTGCGGAGCACCTGATCCGTCCTGCCCCCGACGTAGAGCGTCGTCGACCCCGTGCCGATGAACGCCCCGAGGAGCCCGATCGTCGTGTCATTTTCGGAAATCTGCGAAGCAGTCGTGATGCGGCCGCGCAGGACATCCGCCTCCACCTCTTTCGTCACCGTGGTCCGCAGGTGACTGCCATACGGACTAAAGTAACTGGGACGCTGTGGGAGCGCTGCGAGGACGGCCGACTGGGCGAGGGTGAGTCCTGAGGCGGATGTCGCGAAGTACACGCGACTCGCCTGCTCGATACCATAGGCATTCTGCCCGAAGGGAATCCAGTTGAGGTAGAGCTCCAGGAGCTCATCCTTGCTGTGTTGGCTTTCAAGCTCGCACCCGAGAATGAGCTCCTTGAACTTGCGATTGACGAGATTCTCGCGCTTCAGATCAAGCGCATTGCGCGCGAGCTGGCGTGTGAGCGTGGAGGCGCCCCCCGCCTGCCCGAACCGGAGGAAGACGCGGAAGAGGGCGCGGACATCCAGGCACCCGCGCTCGTAGAAGCGCTGGTCTTCGATCGCGATGACCGCCTTCTTCAAGTGATCGGGGATGGATGCCCCCGAGACGTAGGTCCGGTCCTCCTCCGTGAACACGCGGTAGAGTTCCGTGCTATTGCGATCGGTGATGACGGT
>JAQUNQ010000071.1 GCA_028717505.1 Candidatus Peribacteraceae bacterium | reverse complement strand
CTGGTTGGCACTGAGTGTGATCATGGCGGTCTTCGCCGCGGTGCCGCCCTCATGCTCGAGGACGGTCTTCCCGAAGAGCCCGCCGGTGCTCGCGAGGAGCACGCTTCCGTCGGCGGGGGAGGAGACGCGCACGAGGACGTTGGGCCCCTCCATGCTGATCACTTGGAGGTCGAAGGGGAGGGGATTCTCCGCGATCCTGCCGCTCTCGAGATCATCCCAGTCGGGGGAGATGGAGGGCTGGACCATGCGCGTGGAATAGTTGTAGGAGCAGGTGCCGCGGTCGGCGAGGGTGAGCTCGGAGCCGGTGCCCGTCCAGAGCTGGAATTCGAAGACGCCGTTCTCCAGCCGGTTCGAGACGCGCGGGGCGAAGGTCCACGTGTTGTCCGCCGCTCCCGCTGGCTGGCGGAGCGTCCGGCTCTCCACGAGCTCGCCCTTGCGGAGGACATCGATGCGGGAATCGGTGAAGGGCGTGCGGTAGCGCACCGTGAACTGGGGACTCGGCCATGCGTCCTGCAAATCGCACGAGGCGCTCATGGCCATGCGCGCGTAAGGGATGGCTCCCCTTTCTTTCGCCTGCAGCTCCTTCAGTAGGGCAGCCTCTGTGGTTTGCGCCGCGGGCAGCTTCCCCTCGGCATCCGCTTTTTCGATGATTGCCTGCGCCTTCGCGCGCTCCGCCTCGGTCACCTGTGCGGCCGAAATGAGCGTGGCGGGATTCTGCTTCAGGCCCGGCACGTCGTAGGACACGTCGGCGATGCCGTCCCACAGCATGCCGCGGAGCACACGGAACGGTTCCGATGCGCCGATCTCCTCGCCCGTGGCCTGGCTCAGGAGGACGAGCCGTGAGCTCCCGACGCCGAGCAAGGGCACATCGATCACCTCCTCGCCGTCTCCCGGGCGCAGATCAGGCTCTCCACCCCTCCCGTCCACCGCGAACAGGACCCCCTCGGGCATGTTTTTGTAGGTGAGCCGGAACGTGCGTCCCCATCGCCCTCCCTCGATGACGAAGGACGGGGCGGCCTTCCCGGAGAGGATTTCTTTCTGCAACTGCGCTTTCTTCAGGAGCTCGTCGGCCTGCGCGATCGTCCGGTTGGCGGATACGATGGCGCTCTCGAGGGTCTTCACCTGCGTCCCGGCCGCGGAGTGCTCCTCTGTCAGAGTCGCGATCTCCTGCCGGATGCCAATTTGTTGCTCTTCATAGTGCTGCAGCCGATAGGCGGAGAGCGCCTGCGGAGTGACCATCGTCGTTTCCGCGGATGAGTCGATAGCCGTGGAATCCACGCTCCCCCCTTCGTTGGAGAGCGCATTTGTCGTCTGCGTATCCTCCACGAGGCTCCGCGTTTCAGCCGCGACATCCGACTGGAGAACTTTAAGGAGGGGATCCTCCGTGGAAACAGGAGGGGTGACGGAGAGGAGTTCGCGCTTCTCGAGGGCTTCAAAGGAGAGGGTGCGCGTGCGGGAAGAGGGGGAACGCATAGAGGGGAGGGAAAGATGTTCTCATTGCAGAGGAGGAGGGCGACCATGGGGATCCCCTCGCGAGCGCGAAGAGATCTGGAGACGGTGTTTGTGGCTTCGTGGAAGGATCGGTTCGGTTCCGGAGGGGAGTGGAACGGGGGGTGGAGGTCAAACAGGAACAACACACCAACCTCCGCTACCCTATTTCCATATGCCTCGGACTTCCGAAATCACCGTGCAGCCCCCCCTTGGCCCTCTCCTCCTCCGCGCGGACGAGCAGGGCATGACGGAAGTGCGATTTGTACGCAATCCGTGCCGGAGAGGGAAGGCGTCCGCGCTGCTGCGGACGGCTCAGGAGCAGATCCGCGCCTCCTTCGCCGGCACGCGCCGCACCTTCAGTCTTCCACTGCATATCCGTGGGACCGCATTTGAGCGGGCGGTGTGGAGGGCGCTCGCGCGCGTCCCCTACGGGACCGTGGTGACGTATGGAGAGCTTGCGCGAGAGATCGGAAAGCCACGGGCGATGCGCGCGGTGGGGACAGCGCTCCGGAAGAATCCCCTCGCCATTCTTCTTCCCTGCCATCGCGTCATCCCGTCGCGGGGCGGCACCGGCCGGTACGCGGGCGGGGCATGGCGGAAGGCATGGCTCATCGCGCACGAGAAGCAATGCGTTCAGCGCAGGGAGAAGCAAGGGAAATGATGTATGGATTCATTGACTCTCCGAAGAGCAAAGGACGAGAATAGGTGCCAGTCTTGAGGGGGTGCCCCGCAGGGGCCTCCAGTTCTTCAGGGCTGGAGTGCTCTTTGACAGAATCAGACGGAAAACATCTGACATTGGCGCCGTGGACATGCGGGTACGTGTCCAGCGTGCCAATGTCAGACAGGATGCGTCGTCCTGTCCATGTGTTTCTTTCACCTCATGCAAAGGAAAGGAGAATACCGGGAGGATTTTTTTGGAGTGTCGAGAAGGACCTTTACTCGAGTAGGCCCTTCTGAGTTGTGTGTGAGACATTGGATTTGGCGTTTTTCTGAACCTCTTGGAATCAAGTGAAAGGATTGAATCATGAGACTTACGCAACAGCGTTGCAGGTTCTCGGACGGGAACCTGGGTGTCGATCGGCCGGCGCTCTTCATCGCGCAGTTTGCCGGTGACGAGCCGCCGTACGACAACCTGGACAACATCTGCCGGTGGGCGCACGAGCTGGGATTTGGAGGCATCCAGCTCCCAGCCGATCGGCGCTTCATCTCGATCGCAGATGCGGCCAAGTCCCGAGGATGGTGCGATGATCATGTCCTCGCGCCAATGAGGCAGAACGGCATTGCGCCGACCCACATCGCGGCGCATTTGATCGGCCAGTTGATGGCTGTCAATCCGGCGCACTATGGGCTCCTCGACTTCTGTGGTCCCGCTACGCTCGCAGGGCGCCCGAACATGCAGTGGCGGTGGGCGCAACGCGAGATGATGCGGGTGGTGGACGCCTCCGCCAACATGGATCTGAAGACAGTCTTCGCCTTCCCGGGGAACTTCTGCTTCCCCTACGTGTACCCGTGGCCGCCCAGAAACGAGACGATGGTGCAGGCGGCTTTCCGGGAGCTCGCGCGCCGGTGGCTGCCGGTGCTGCGCTATGCAGAGGAGAGGGGCATCAAGATCGCCTTCGAGGTGCATCCTCAGGAGGACGTCTTCGACGGTCCGACGTGGGAGAGATTCCTCGAGGCCGTGGGCAACAATCCCGCGGCCGGGATCGCCTACGATCCCAGTCACTTCATCCTGCAGGGGATCGACCCGCTGGAGTTCCTGAACACGTACTACAGTCGCGTGTTTGGGGCACACTGGAAGGACGCGGAGATGAAGCTCCATGGTCCCAGGCAGGGCGTCTACGGGGGGCTCCTGCCCTTTGCGCTCCGCGCCGGACGCTTCCGCAGCCTCGGCGACGGGGAGCTCGACATCAAGAGCATGGAGAACATGCTCGCGCTCCACGGGCTGAGTCTGTGGCGCGTCCTCGAGTGGGAGTGCGTGGTGAAGGACAAAGAGACGGGAGCCAGGGAAGGCGCTCAGATCATCCAGGCGGCGATCGACGAAAAGCCGCTGCCGAAGTTCCCGGTGCCGGACGTGCCGACCACGCAGTCCTTCGAGAAGTTTGCCGCCTCGGGCGGCAGCCGCAAGGTCTTCGAGCACTGCCTCGGCATCCGCATCCCCGACGCGGACGCTGCCGAGCTCGGCCTCACGTAGGACTTCGTCCTGTTCCGTTTTGATTCGTCAAAGAGAAAGCCCGGTGTCTCATCAGAGATGCCGGGCTTTCACAAAGGCAAATTCCGTTCTCAGCCGACATGCTCCGTCACGAGCCAGCGGTACAGCCAGCAGGCAGCGGCGGCACCGAGGACGGGGCCGACGATGTAGGCCCACGTGTAGGAGCCGATGCCGATGGCGACGGCGGGATTCAGGACGCCGTTGGAGCCGGGCGTGGCGATGAGAATGCCGAGCAGCAGGAAACCGCCGATGACGAGGCCGGAGGCCCCGGCGCGTGCCTTCTCATAGACCACCGCGCAGATGCCGAAGAGGAGCAGGAAGGCTCCGGCTGCCTCGGCGACGAGCGTGAGGGTGGCGGAGGCGGCGTTCACCGTGGGGAGCGGCCCGAGGAGGGACTCGAAGGCCACCATGGCGGCCAGCGCGCCGACGATCTGCGCGATGATGTACTTCACCGCCTCGGCACTGCCGATCTTGCCGATGCTCCAGAGCCCCGCGGTGACGGCGGGATTGATGTGCGCGCCGCTCACCGGGCCGATGGCGTACACGAAGAGCGCGAGCGTGAGGCCCGCGATGAACGGCGTCGCGATGGAGAGGTTGTAGGCGAGGGACGCCAGCACGGCAAGCGTGAGGACGCCGGTACCGAGCACCTCGGCGACGTACTTTTTCCAGTGCATTTCCTGCATAAGAGAAATGGGGAAGAAACGTCCCATGGTATACCGCATTGCCGTCAAAAGCACAAAGGGACCTGCCGCCGCGCCTCAGTGCGGGGCGTTCATGGACGCCTGGTAGTCCGTGATCTTCTTCTTCCGCGCCTCGAGGGGCAGAGGGCTCACGATGCCCGGGCCATTGATGCAGCCGCCCTCGCAGAAGAGGATGTCGAGGAAGCGGATGGCGGGGTTCTTCTGGAATTCCTCGAGGGCCGCGGGGATGTTCTTCGCGCCCGAGACGATGCGGATCTCCTCCTCCTTCAGGATGCTCCTCACCCCGCTCGTGACGGTGAGGCCCCCGTCCATGGGATAGATGCGGGTGGAGTCCTCGGCCAGGTCGAAGGCGGCGCCCGTGGCGTCGACATCGCCGATCCCGAAGCGCTGGAAGATCCCGTCGAGCTCCTTGTAGGTCACCACGACGATCTGCAGATCCGGGTAGTCCTCGGAGGACTCGAGCTTCTTCGCGAGGCAGGGGCCGATGAACACCGGCTGGCAGTCGGGGTACTTCTCGCGGGCGATGCGCGCGGTGGCGATCATCGGGGAATCTGCTTTGAAAGCGAGGAAGGGCACGAGCTGCGGGTAATTCTTCCGGACGAGCCGGACGAAGCCGGCGCAGGGGCTCGAGATGAAGCGGGATTGCGGGTTCGCCTTGAGCAGGGCGGCCACTTCCTCGTTCGTCTTCTTCGCTCCCACCGTCACTTCGAGCACCGCCGCGAAGCCGAGCGCCTTCAGCCGCGCGACGATCTGCGGGTAGGAATAAACAATCGGGAAGGAGGGCGCGAGCATCGCCACGAGCTTCGCCTTGTTCGTGATGAGTTCGATGCAGCGATCGACGTCATTCATGGGTTGTTGCTATGAACCGCAGGACCAGGAGAGCCAGGAGGCCTCCCGCGAGGGCCGTGATGAATTGGATCACGCTCATGGACGTGAGGAAGAGCTCCGGGACGAGGCCGAAGCGGAAGTAGGCGAGGGCGGAGAGCAAGAGGAGCGCTGCCTTGAGTCCCGCACTCACGATGACGGCGAGGGGGGCGGAGAGGGAGGAGCGGATGGAGACGAAGGACTGCACGAGGAGCCAGTTCCCGGCCCAGATGACGGGGAGGAAGAAGAGGAGAAAAGGCGTCGCAGGACCGAAGAGCACCCCATGCGCCACGGCGCCAAGGCCCGGGAAGACGATGACCGGCCAGCGCCACCGCGGGGAGAGTAGCGCCGCCCCGAGGAAGAGGAGGAGATTCACAAGCGTCCCCGTGAGCCACTGGGGGCCGGAGACGAGGAAGGGGATGGCGAAGACGATGACCGGCAGGAACACCTCCGCGCGCGCCACGGCAAAGGTTCGGATGGCCGCTTCTGAAGGGTGTGTCTTCATGGGGGAGATCCTTTCTAGTATAGCAGAGGAGGCGGTTTTCGGGGAGTCATTGA
>JAQUNQ010000070.1 GCA_028717505.1 Candidatus Peribacteraceae bacterium | reverse complement strand
AACTCCTGCAGCACGAATGTGGTGAGCTGCAGCACGGTGCCGTCGATGTTCCGCTCGTCGAGCATGAGCCGGAGAAGGATGCCCTTGGGGTCGAGCGAGAGGACGAGTTGCATGCGCCCGATCCAGGTCACGAGCCTGCGGTTTCCCTCCTCGTTGAGCTCCCGCGAGCGCATCACGGTCATGGAGGTGTCGAGCTCCTCCTCTGCCGTCTTGCCCGCCGCCTCCTTCAGGTACTCCTGTACCGTCGTGAGGCTGTTCTCGTGGATGAGGGAAAGAATGGCGAGGATGAAGATGCTGGGGCAGTCGCGCGCGACGAGGCGGGAGACGAGCACGAAGAGGTGCGTGTGCCGGTCATCGCTGAGGAACTGGATGATGGCCTGTGCGACCTGGTCATCGCGGCGCTTGCTCTTCTTCTCCTCGCGCCGGATCTGCTGCATGGCCGCCGCTGCGGCGGCGAAGCGCTGCTTCGCCTCCTCGCTCAGCTCCTCCATGCCGCCCGCAGCACCTTCGCTGGGGGCACCCTGTGAGAAACCTTCCATGTCGGACATCGACGGTATGGTACAGAGGAGGGGCAGGGTCGCACAGAGATTTTTTTGAGAATGCCCTGCCGCACTCGTCACCTGTGAGCGCTGTGGGGTACACTACCGCGGCGCATGGCGTACCAGCACTTCGAACCCATCAGCAAGCAGCTCACGATTATCGTGGGACTGACGGTCGTCGGGTTCATGGCTTTCGGGCTCGCGCTCTCCTTCTATCGCAATGTGCTCTTCGAGCAGACGCTCGACGAGATCCGCACGCAGAACAACGCGCTCAAGGGCAAGATCGCACAAGGTTACCGGGACCTCGAGTACTACCGGTCCGCGCAGTACAAGGACAAGTATGCGAAGGAGAACCTCGGCATGGTGAAGCCTGACGAGAAAGTGCTCATCATTACGGATAAGCCGCAGACTGATCCTCTCGTCGCCGAGCCGAATGATTCTCTCTCCGACCAGCGCGAAGCGGCCTACCTGGAGCTCCTCCGTCAGATGCCGGTCATCGAGCACTGGAAACTCTACTTCTTCTACCGTGACAAAATAGAGGAGCTGAAGAAGTCGCTCTGAGAATGTTGCCTTATGCCGCCTTCAGCGGATCCACGTGCACGAAGGTGCAGCGATCCCGGTTGCGGTCGAACTTCACGACGCGCTTCTGGCTGAAGCGCACCAAGCCGTCCACATTTGCATGGATGGTCCAATCCTTTCCCACGTGCGTGTTGCAGCCCGGCCGGTACCAGTACCCCTTCTGGCGGATGAGGATCTCCCCCGCATGCACGGACTGCCCGCCGAAGCGCTTTACGCCGCGGCGCTTCGCTTCGCTATCTCTGCCGTTTGAGGTGGAACCTCCTGCCTTTTTATGGGCCATAGTGGGCAGATTCTACGCATTTTCCCCTTCCGCGCAAGGAAAAACTGGTGCAGAATAGTGCTGTTCGACGCGGGGTGGAGCAGCCCGGTAGCTCGCGAGGCTCATAACCTCGAGGTCGCTGGTTCAAATCCAGCCCCCGCAACCACTCGACTCCCCCGCATGCGCGGGGTCGCTCGTGGTCTTCGTCCCGCATGCGCGGGACTACGACCACTCTTTACGTACAAGTAGAGTGTCCCGAGCGAAAGAGCAGAGCGAGTGAGCCGAGGGACAATTTTCTTATGACGGGGGGAACGTTCTCCGCGAGGCCGGACAGCGAAGAAATAATGTTTCCCTTCCGCGTTTTCCCACTCCTCCCTGTCTCCTACAATAGAGGCATGGTGATCTACTGCGCCGGAATCGGGGGGATGGGGCTGAGCGCCTATGCCGCGTACCGTCGCGCACAGGGGCACACAGTCCTCGGAAGTGATCGCACCGCTTCCTCCATGACGGAGGATTTGCAGAAGCAGGGGATCGACGTGTTCTTTGAACAGGACGGGTCGCATGTCCCGGCCAAGGCGGATCTCTTCATCTCCTCCGAGGCGTTGCCTGACGGGAGTCCGGAGCGGGAGCGAGCCCGCGCTCTCCGGCTCCCGCAGCAGACCTACTTCCAGGCGCTCGGCGAACTCTCGCGGGAACATCGCGTCCTCGCGGTCTGCGGCACGCACGGCAAATCCTCGACGGTCGCGATGGCGGCGCGCGTCCTCCTCGCTGCCGACCTCGATCCAAGCGTGATTGTGGGGACGAAGGTGCGGGAGCTCGACGGGCGTAACTGGCGAAAGGGGGAGAGCGATCTCTTCCTCCTCGAGGCTTGCGAGTACCGTCGCTCCTTTCACTTCCTCTCTCCGTCCGTCCTCCTCATCACGAATGTCGATGGGGATCACTTCGATTACTTTCACTCGCAGGAGGACTACGAGCAGGCGTTCGTGGACTTCCTCAAGAAGCTTCCTCCGGATGGCATCGTCGTGACGCACGGGAGTGATCCGCAGTGTGCCTCCGTCGCGGAGCGGAGTGGGAGGGAAATCTTCGACGTCGATACTCTGCCTCTCCCCACCCTTCAGACACCCGGCGAGCACATGCGCAGGAATGCCCAGCTGGTGCTCGGGCTCGGGGATGTCCTCGGGATTGATCGGACGCAGGTCCTCGCTTCCCTTGCGGGCTACGCGGGGTGCTGGCGCCGCATGGAGGTGCGGGGGGTCATGGGAGGGGACATCTGCGTCATCGATGACTACGGGCACCATCCGAGCGAGATCCGGGCGACGCTCTCTGCCCTGCGGGAGGCCTATCCGGGACGGCGCCTCGTGGTCGTCTTCCAGCCGCACACGCACGATCGCACGCTCAAGCTCTACGACAGCTTCGTCACCGCGTTCTCCGCCGCGGACACAGTGATCATCCCCGGCATCTACGACGCGCGCGGCCATTTGGAAACGAAGAAGGTGGATGTCCCCGCATTCGTGGTGGATATCGCGAAGGGGAGTCACACGCAGGTGCTCGCTGCTTCTTCCCTTCAGGAAGCGGAGGAGCTCCTCCGGACACGCGTTCTCCGCCCGCACGACGTCCTCGTGACCATGGGGGCCGGGACCATTACGGAGCTCGCGGGGAGGATGGTGGGGGCTTAGCCCTCCGGCTGGAAGCTCTCGGACGTATTGATATAGATATCCGCTGCGGACTTCAGGATCTTCGTGAGTTCCGCGCGGTTCACCGGATTCTCCGGGCCGAAGGTGCCGGTCGCGTCGCCCTTCTCGTTCGTGTACCCCGTCACGAGGCCCTGTGCAGCCGCCGTCTCGATGGTGCCTGCGTAGGGAGTGAAGCGGGTGACATCCGAGAAGAGCTTCCCCGTGGGCCAGTTGACGGGGATGTTCAGGGCCTGCAGGAGTGTGGCGATCACCTCCCCGCGCGTGGCAGGCCGCTCGGGGTCGACGGAGCGGTTCTGGAAGACGAGCCAGTTGAGCTGCTCTGCGGAGATGAAGAACGGGGCTGCCCACGACTCCCGCGCGCGGCGGTTCTCGGGCGTACCCGTCACTTCACTCACATCGATATTGGCGAGCGTGTGCGCGACTTTCGCCAGCTGGTCGATCGTGACGTTGTCTCCGGGGCCGAAGGAGCCCGTGGGGTTACCATCCGCCGCGCGGTATCCCGTCATGACTCCCGCCTTCACGGCGTTGGCGACGAAGGGGGCGTACCACGTATCCATGGGGACATCGAGGAAGGTGACTTGCTGCCCGAACATCTCGACGGTCACGTACTTGAATGTCCGATCCTCCGTTTTTTGGATGAGGGTGTGCTCCAGCGCTTCGCAGGCCACGGTCAGGGAGAGGCTGACGCGGCTCTTGTCGACGAGGCGGCCGGATTGCGGCTTCGGGGTGATACATCCTGGGATTTCGTCGAAGATGACGGAGTAGAGCCCCTCGGGCATGGCGTCGTAGGCGGCGGGTGTGGTGCCCTGGTACTGCGCGTTATCCGGACCCTTCAGGAGGAAGCCGAGGGAAGGGGGGTCACTCTCCACGGAGACTTTCCCGTAGCGCGAGAGCCGGTAGAGCACCGCGGCCGTCACACGGTCTCCGTTATGCAGGACGAACGAGGTCTGTGGCTGGTCGATGATCGTCTCCGTGCCGTTCACGTTGAGCGCAATTTGTCCGGCCATGCCGGAGGGGCTCTGAAAGGTGATGAGGTAGTTGCCGGCGGGAGCGGTCTCGAAGGTCATCGTCGAGACGGCCCACTCCTCGCGGGTGTGATCGGGCTTGAGGAGTGTCCAGGAGCCAAAGATGGTATCGAATCCCTCGGCCGGTCGCTGTTCGATGATGATCGTACCCTGCCCCTCGAGCGTCACCGTGTCCCCCGTCGCCGCATGGAGCGGGAGGGGACCCAAAAGGGAGAGGAACATCGTGAAGAGGAGGGGGCGGGCATGCAACATGGGAGAGGGGGTGAGCATGCTAGTGTTGCGTACGGGGACTTCCGAGAGCAATTGACAAGGAGGCTCCGCGCCTGCGGAGCCTCCTCATGTCCAATTGTTATCCTTCTTTCTCAGGCTCTCACTGCCACTCTCTGAGCCCTCTTCATCAGGAGGCCAGTTGCGAGTGCGATCATGCCGCTCAGAGCGAGGAAGAGCGCATCGAAGCCGATTCCTGTTTGCGGGAGGGCAACGATGCCGACACTCGTCGTCGCGACGAGGTGTTCTTCATCAGGGACGAGACCTCCACCGGACAGGCGTGCTGCCATGGTCACTGTCTCTCCCTTCTGTGCATTGGCATCGATTTTCATGGGCAGGGTGACGGACCAGTACTTTCCTGCGTAGAGTTGTGGGATGTTCCAGAGAATGACTTCACCAGTCAGGGCACCCCCCTGCGGGAGGACTCCCGTCGTTTCCATCTTGCTGTGATCGTACTGGGCGGAGAGGACGAGATCCTGGAGTGTCCGCTTGCCGGTATTGCGCACGGTGAGCGTGAAGCGCAAGCCGTTTCCGGGCAGGACTTCTGCCTGGTGCGCGGAGACCCAGACACGCGCGGAGAACTGGTCGTCCTCCGATGCGATAGAGGAACTCGAGGAGCTGCTGCTCGACTGGCTGCAGTCAAATTTCCCGAAGAAGCTGAGGGAACCATTCGGGGTGAGCTCGCGGTGCTGCTGGGGAAGGACAGCGCAACCATCAACGCGCTGGTAGGTGACGCGGTAGGAGAGGGGGGACATATTCGTGTAGATCTGTGGGGTGACACCGACGTAGCGTTGGCTACCGTAGCCGAGGAGCTCGAAGGAGACGCCCTGCGGATCACTGTCAACGGTGATCATGCCGCTGTAGGTGTAGGTGACCGTGATCAAGACGGACTGATTGTCGGCGAGTGTGAAGGAGACATGATTGGTCGATGTTTCTGCGATGGTGCCACTCCCACTCGTCGCCTTGATGGACACATGCGCATCCGCGGGAGGGGAGAGGAGGAAGGAGTAGGTGCCTGCATCGGTGGAGAGGGTGCGAAGAGGTTCCTGCACTCCATTGACTTTGGAGTTGTCGGGCTTGGTGAGCTCCCAGTTGCCGTACGAGCCGATGGCACTCTCCTGCTTGATAGTGATGGTTCCCGCTGCAGAAGCATGTGAGACGAGGGAGAAGGCGGTGAGTGTGACTGCACTCAGCAGCACTGCCTTCCAGGAATGGATGAGGGACATGTGCAGGGGGGGTAAGAAAAAAAGGAATGAATTTAATCAATTCTTGGGCAGTTTGTCAATGCATGATTTTTCCTTTTCTTCTACTTCCAAGCGCTCAAAAGGCCGTTTTGCCACAGTTCCCGGAGACCTTTCAGTTCCTCAGAAAGGAGGGTGGTCCCTCCCCGCGCAACGACGAGAGAAGGGGCGGTGCGCGTCTCCCCCAGTCGCGTGAGCTTGGTGCCGATGCTGCGGGCCATCTCACGCATGCGCTGCTCCTGTGCCGGAGCAATCTCCACGATGAACCCGC
>JAQUNQ010000069.1 GCA_028717505.1 Candidatus Peribacteraceae bacterium | reverse complement strand
CCGGCCATGTTCGCGGGGCTCCCCGAGTAGGGCTGGACGTTCGCGTGATCCACGCCGAAGGCTCTCTTGGCCCGCTCGATCGCGAGGGTCTCGATGGCATCGGTGTACTGCTGCCCCTCGTAGTACCTCTTCCCGGGGAATCCTTCCGAGTAGATGTTCGTGAGCACACTCCCCGATGCCTCCAGGACCGCCCGCGACGCGTAGTTCTCCGAGGGGATGAGGCGCACCTTGTCCCACTGTCGCTTCTCCTCGGCGATGATGAGATCACGAATCTCAGGATCGGTTTTCGCGAGGCCGGGCAGGTACGTCATGGGGGAGGGGGAAGGGGACGGAGGGAGAGTAGCATAGACGAAGAGGTGCGAAGGAAAAAGGGCAGGGTGCATCCCTCCGCGATGGCTCAAACAAGCTCTTTCCTCTGCTGGAAGCCCCGTGCCGTGATGATGCCGTCGAGCCGCTGGTCCTCCGGTCCCATCGGCACCTCCTGCACGAGCTGGCAGGCGAGTGCGATGCCGTAGTAGCGCGCGCCAGCACCGGCCTTCCGGCGGTCGGCAATCCATCGGTCGTAGCCGCCGTTGCCGCGACCGAGGCGCCCGCCGGCAGGGTCGAACGCGCGGCCCGGGACGAGGACGATGACGGCTTCCTGTGGATCGAGGACCGGGGCGGTCGGTGGTGGTTCCGGGAAGCCGAAGGGGCTCCGGACGAGTTCACTGAGTGCCTGGATGCGGCGGAAGAGAATGGTCGTTCCGTCGAAGCAGGGGAGGTAGACGTGCCGTCCCTGCGCGAGGAGCTCCTCGATGAAGGGACGGATGTCGGGCTCGGTCCTCAGGGGGAAGAAGGCGCAAACGGACTGATTTTTCGCGAGGAGCTCGTCGATGCGCCGGACAATGGAGCGGCTCTCCGCCTCGAGATTCTTCGTGCTCAGGGCATGCAGGCGCTCCTGCATGGCGGCGCGCATGTTCTCTTTCTGCTCAGCGAGGGAAGGGGAGGACATCATTTCGAGGATTTCATTATGCCCTTTCTTGTTTTGATTTTCCTCTCCCCCTCGCCCCTTCTCCCGGGGAGAGGGGGAATATTTGTGTTTGTTGTTCCCCGTGCGAAGCCCCCTTCCTCCTCTGGAGGAAGGGTTTGGGGATGGAGGAAATGCGCGGAGGAAGCGGATGGAGGAGGGAAGAAAGCGCCACTTAAAATATTTCCGCCGCCGCCTCGGCGAGATTCACAGCGGTTTCCTTCGGTTCCCCATTTCCATTCCCGTTCTTGCTCAGGGCACACTCGAGCTTGAGCGCGCGCTTGAAGATCTTCTGCATGATCTGCTCCACGGTGCGGCTTGCCTCCGTCGCTGCGACTTTGTCGCGGTGGAAGGCGGAGGAGAAATTCACGACGATCCTCCCATCCTCGATCGCGGCGATTTCACCGTCCTTCAGGGACATCTTCACGGAAGGGGGCGATGTCTGCTCGAGGATGTCCGGCCACGCGGACCGGAGGCTCTGGAGCGTCAGCTCCGGCGCTTCGATGACCGCTGCTGCGAGCGGTGGTGCCCCCTCTTTCGCGCTCTCCGCTGCGGTTTCCTCCTCCACCGCTTCCTGCTTCTGCTTCATCTTCTTTTCTTTCTTCGTCACATGCTCCTTCTCCGGTGGAGCGGCTTTGAACGGGATGCCGCTCTCCGCCTCCTTTGCGGGAGCACTCATGAGTGAGAGGAGCGCAGACTCCACCACGAGGCCGGGGACCGGCGCGATGCGCACGTCGCGAATGGCCTCGAGGAGGATATCCAGGATGCGCAGGATCTCACTCGTGGGGTTGCCGGCGTCGATCGCGGCATGGAGGTTCTGGCGGGTGAGCGAGAGCAGGTGACGAAGGAAGAGGTCGAGAGGGATACCCGCCTCCTCCACCTGGCGCACGGCCTCGATGAGTCCGTGTGCGTCCTTGCGCTCGATGGCGGTGACGATCGCCTCGATGTACTCGCGGCCCGTGGAGCCGATGCGCACTTGCACTTCCTTCACGGTGATCTTCGGGAGTGAGCGCATCTGGTCGAGCAGCGAGATGGCGTCGCGGAGCCCCCCTTCCACGTGGTGGGCGATCGCACGCAGCGCCTCACGCTCCACGGTGATGCGCTCCCGGTCGGCGATGAACTGCAGGCGGCGCACGATGTCCTCCTCTCCGATGTGACGGAAGGGGAAACACTGGCAGCGTGACTGGATGGTGGCGGGGATCTTGTTCATTTCGGTCGTCGCGAGGATGAAGTGCGCGTACTCCGGAGGTTCCTCGAGCGTCTTCAGGAGCGCGTTGAACGCCTCCTTCGTGAGCATGTGCACCTCGTCGATGATGTAGACCTTCGCCGCAGCGACGACGGGGGAGAACTGGATTTTTTCGATGAGATCGCGCACATCATCAATCCCGCGGTTGCTCGCCGCATCGATCTCGAGGAGATCGACGAGCGACCCGTCCTCGATGCCGTGCACAATCTGATTGCGGAGCTTCTCATCCTCGATGCCGCGCGTCATGATCGCCTTCGCGAGGATGCGCGCGACGGAGGTCTTCCCCGTGCCGCGGCTGCCCGCGAAGAGATAGGCATGGGCGATCTTGTCCTGCCGCACCGCGTGCTCGAGCGTCGTGACGACGTGGTCCTGCCCGATGACATCCGCGAATGCGAGCGGCCGGTAGGTGCGGTAGAGGGCCATGAGGGGATCACCATACCGCGAAGCGGCGCTGCCCGAAAGTGGGGAAACGACGCAAAATGTTGCGATCATTCAAGACGACTGCCATGCTCTCCGCCATGCGTCGTCTCCTCTTTCTTCTCCTCTTCCCCAGCTGCGTGTTCCTTACGGGGTGCACGGATACGACGGGTCTGAGTCCCGCATCGAGCAAGACACCGCTCGGGAACCCCGCCGCCTCCGTCACGGTGACGGAGTATTCCGACCTGCAGTGCCCGGCATGCCGTCTCATCCATCAGAGCGTCACAAAGCCTCTCCTCAAGGGGATCGGGAATGAGGTTCGCTTCGAGTTCAAGCACTTCCCGCTCCAGATCCACACCTACTCGCTCCAGGCGGCGCAGGCCAGCGAGTGCGCGGCGGACCAGGGGCAATTCTGGGAGTTCATCGATTACGCGTACGAGCATCAGGCGGAGCTCAAGCCGGAGAATTTTTCAGCATGGGCGGGAGCGCTCAAGCTCGACACAGAGCTCTTCGAGCGCTGCGTGGCTTCAAAGATCAAGCGCGAGACGGTCCTCGCGGACTATCAGCAGGGCAAAGAGCTCGGTGTTCCCGGGACGCCGACCTTCTTCGTGAATGGCGAGCGCGTGCCGGCGGAACTCGATGCGCTCGTGACTGCGGTGGCGCAGAAAGAGAGGCAGTTCGAGCAGCGCTTGTAAGTTTCTAAGGCTGCTGCTGCAATTGCGCGAAGCTGTAGAGGCGCTGGATTTTCGTGTCCCAGAGCACGGCGGTCTGGTAGGTCTCCCAGCTCTCGTCTTTGGGGACAGGGATCGCCTGTGCCCCGTAGGGGGAGGGAAGTTCACCCAGATCGATGCTCGTTTCATCAGGGAAGGGGCCCTGCCGCGGGTCGGTGACGGTGGAGAGGAAGACGTGGAGCGACGGCCCCGGCGGCGTATCGAAAGTGGTGGAGAAGAAGAGCGTGTCATTCAGGTACAAAACTTCTCCGCGCACTTCCTCGCCGATGGTGAGCCAAGGTCCGTAGATCCCTTTCCGTTGCTCCTTCTTTGCCTCCTTTGCCTCTGACAGCCACTTCGTCCGCGTGTAATCGACGAATTTTTTCATGCGCTCGTTTTCGAGGATCGGATCCTTGCGCATTTCGAGATCCACCATGCGTCCCACCATTTCCTCTGCGTAGCGCTCTGTGAAGAGGGGATTCTTCAGGCGTTCTTCCAGCGTGAGATCTGCTTGCGGTGTTTTTCCCGCGCACGAGGCGAGCAGGAAGGCGGAGGAGAGGAAAAAGAGGGAGAGGTGCTTCTTCATGTGGCGATGGCGTACGGGGAGTCGGAGTACTTCTGTTTCGGGCGGGAGCCGCTCAGCGAAGCGGGAGTGACGGAGTCCGTCAGTGTAAAGGGAATCCCTGCCGATGCAAGCTTTCGCATGCCGGACTTGAGCACCCAGTGGACATTCGAGACGACGTACTCCATCTGCTCGTAGGCGACGCCCTCGGGGATCATGGTGACCCAGTAGCCGAAGGCCCAGTTGTTCTTGTTGTCACGGACTTTGCTCAGCAGGCTGTCCTGTGCTCTCGGTGACACGAAGAGGACGTCGGCGCCCCACTCTCCCTGGTAATTCCGGATGGCGGACTTCTGCTCGAGAGAGCTCACCGAGTCCAACTTGGCCACCTGCACGCCCGTTTTTTTGTGTCCATGGCGCACCGTGTCGATGGTCTCGGGGATAGCCCTCTTCCTCAGGATCTCCTCTTTGCTGCCGTTGAGATACTTGTTGCGCCGGCACCAGGCCCAGTTGTAGGCAATTCTCATGAAAGTGGCGGCGGTGTCGTAATCTTCTTCCGTTATGGCCTTGAGGTAGAGTGGCTGTATGGAGGGGGGGATATGGACGAAAGCCGCGCGCATTTGCTCGAGTGTCTGCCGCGCGTTTTCCATGGGATGTTGCTGCTCCTTGTCGGGGGTGCGGAAGGCGGAGAGGTAGCGCTCCATCGAGTTGAGTTCGATGCGGTCGTGGTCGGAGCCTTTTCCCGCAAGCAGGAGTGCTCGACCTTTCTTGAGCAGGATTGCCGCTCCCTCCCAATCCTCGGTGTCGAGGTCGTGGCGGATGGAGAATTTTACATTCTTCATCTCTTCGTTCGTGGAGGTGACCGGCGCGTGCACCCGGCGCTCCGCCTCCTCCACGTAGCTCTTCCTCTGCTCGAAACTCATGGCGAGGAATTTTTCGGGAGAGAGGCGGTTCCATCCCGGAGGCACACCCTTCTTCTCCATCTCGGCATCGACACGGTCGAAGGCGCAGCGCGTCTTCATCCAGTCAGGGATGTAGACCTTCTTCAGCTGGTTCTCCACGAACGCCTCCGCCGCCTTCGGTGTGGGGCATTTTTCCCTGAAGATGTGCTCGAGCCACCGGCCGACTTTCGTGCGGCTGATCGCACCGGCCTCCGCGGCATTATCAAGGAGCGTTCTTGCTCTGGCATGGAGGGAGGTGGCGTGTCTCTCTTTGGCGAGAATCGCCGCAGATACACGGGCGCTCAGGTCCACACGCTCATCGAAGTGAAGCGTGAGGAACTGCTTCCCGTGGAGGAACTTGTCGAGGTCCTTCACGTCCTCCGTCGTGACGTTCTTCAGGCGCGGATCTTTGAGCATGACCCAGCGCTTCTGTGCCTCCCGTTCCCACGCCTGGAAGTACGAGGGCATCTGGTGGTGGACGAAGTATTCCTTGGCCTTGTAGCCGAGGGACGGGTCCTGGAAGCGCTCGCGCCACCGCGCCTCCGATTCCTGCGAGATGTAGGGACGGGCCGGATCTCTGGCGCGTGCGAGGAGGGCATCCAGTTCCTTCGAGAGGGTGCGCGCCGACTCGCGCTGCCGCTCGGCGACGGTGTCGCGGAAGGTTTCCCATTCCCGGATCTCCCCCTCGTCGAGGCCAATGTGGAGGAGCCCCTTGCGGAGGGAATCGGTTTCCTCCTCGGAGGCCACGTGCAACGTATAGAAGGTTTCCCCGATGAACTCACGGAAGTAGGAAATGAGCGCGTTCCGACGTCGCCGCAGATCATCTTTCTGCGCATCACCCGTTTTGCCCTGCCCGTCGAGGAGCGGCTCAAAAGGTTCCTGGAGTGTATCCGTGCGCGGTGTCATCTGTTGTCATTGTACTGATTTCGCCGAGAGCTTCCGTGGAAAACTCGTCGTTTTTCGATCGAAATATGTGGTAGTCTTGCCTCCCATGATTCTCTCCGATCGAGATATTCGGAAGGCCATCTTCTCCGGTCGCGTGAAGATCGAGCCGGAGCAAGA
>JAQUNQ010000068.1 GCA_028717505.1 Candidatus Peribacteraceae bacterium | reverse complement strand
GGCTTTTCCACGGCAGGCTTGGGCTTCTCCACCGTTGGCTTCGGGGGAATGACATCCTTGGGCTTCTCAACGACAGGCTTGGGCTTTTCGACTGCAGGCTTGGGCTTCTCCACCGTTGGCTTCGGGGGAATGACATCCTTGGGCTTCTCAACGACAGGCTTGGGCTTTTCGACTGCAGGCTTGGGCTTTTCGACTGCAGGCTTGGGCTTCTCCACCGTTGGCTTCGGGGGAATGATAGGCTTGGGCTTCTCAACGACAGGCTTGGGCTTTTCTACTGCAGGCTTGGGCTTCTCCACCGTTGGCTTCGGGGGAATGACGGGCACGGGAGTCGGCTTGACGGGTTCGGGAGTCGGAATTTTCTCGGGAGGAGGCGGGGGAGGGGGCGGGGGAACCTCCACGAAGGAGAACTTGATATCCCTGTGTTGGTTATTCACCCGCTCCGGCGTCATTTCATAATTCGTACCTTTGATACTGAGTGTAATCCGCGGAAGCCTGGATTCGTCACCGAGCTCACGGATGATGACGCGCTTGCGGGAGAGGGAAACCCTCCAGGCAAGGCCCGTGGAAAATACGTCCTCCGGTGCGATGTTGTACTCTTTTGCCTCCACGAGGCCTCCGTTTGCGGTGATGAGGATGCCCACACCCTCCGGCAGATCGAGCGTGTGATCATTCGTCCCGGGGACGCGCTGAGTCGTGATGCCCTTCTCATCCATCATCTTATCGATCCATTCCTTCTCTGCCTGTTGGTGGAAGCGCTCCTCGTCTTTGATGCCTGCTCCGTTCTGATTCGCGAGATCCTCGAGATGCTGGATGACGTTCTCTGCCTTGACCATCTGATGTTCGTAGTTGTCCGCACGTGTGATTTCACGCGCCCCTGCCTCAATCCGCCCCAGCTCCTGTTTGATGGCCTCGAGTGATTGCATCGCCTGCATATACTCCACCCCCGCGGATCCCTGGCGCTGTTCAAGATTCCAACCCAGCAGCTCTGTCGCTTTATTGCCCGTCAACTGCGCCACGATCGCATTCAGGGTGATATCCACCTGTCTCTTCTTCTCGTTGTACTTCGCCTGATGCATCTCGATCTTCTTGCTAATAGCCTCCTGGTCTGAACGGCGCTCGTAGAGGGGCTTGCCCTGTTCGGGCTGCTCCGGCTGGCCGGATTGCATCGGCTGCGAGTATTGCATCGCACCACCTCTGCCCCTCCACCTGGCGAGCAGACGACGCTCGGGGAGAGGGTTTCCTGTGACCTCGGTCTGATGTGTGTGTTCCATGTGTGTGTGAGGAAGTGATGAAGTGAAGAGAGGGGAAGATCAGGATTTGCCGAAGAGGCCCTCGGCGGAGGAAGACTCCTCCGAGCGCTGAACTTTCTCCGCTTTCTTGCGGAGCTCCGGGATATCCTTGCTCAGGATCGTATCGAGCTCCTCGATCCCCTTCTGGTAGATCGCCACCCCCTCCTGCATGTTGGAGACGAGCTTGTCGTTGATGGCGGAGAGCTCCTTCGCCGCGTCGTCACGCTGCTTGTCGGTGAGCTTATCGGCGAGACCGACGAGATGCGTGATCATCTCGGGGAGGAGTCCCTGCATGCCCTGTACGGCTGCCGTGAACTGCGCTGCGTCCATAGAAGAGAGGGGAAAGAGAAAGATGTTGATTTCGCATCTATTATACAAAAAATCGCAGTTTTAAACAAGGTGCCTCTTTTGCTCATCTGGAAGAGGAACTTTCCCCACCATTCACTCCATTGATCCCCTCCTCGATGAACTTCTTACCCTCCTGAATCTTCTCAATGCCGGTCTTGACTGCATCGGCTCTGCGGCCGAGATCGTCGAGGATTTCCTGTGCGCCCTCCACCGCCGCCTTCCCCTGCTCCACGACGGTATCCACCTTCTCCTTCGTCTCCACGATGGCGCCGCTCGCCGTCCCCGTGACTTCCGCCCACCAGCGCATCACCCGCGCCTGCCGTTCGGTAATGGAGGTGCACCCCGCGAGGAGCACGCCGAGAAAGGCCACCATGAGGAGCCACGTGAACGACCGGCTGGGAAGATGCGCCTTCGCGGGAAGAGTGCGCGCCATGGGATCAGGCGATATCCGTCTTTCCCTCCTCCTTCACTGTCCCGTACTGCTGGAAGAGCTTCTCGAAGGAGCCGCCTGACTGATCGAGCGCCTCCTCGAGCATCGTGATCTCCTTCTCACTGAACTGCAGGGAGGAGGAGACATTCGCCGTGGCGTCTTTCTCATAGCCGGGCGCGCTGATCTTCTCGATCCCCTGCAGGGACGCATGCAGCACGATGTAAGCGTTGCACATGTCGCACTTGAGCTGCAGGAGCATCGCGTGATCCCCCACCACCCGCACCGAAGAGAAGTCCACCGGGACGTGCTTCCCGCACTGCGGACAGCGCATCTGCTGGCGAATCCGATGGAGGATCTGCTGCAGCGTGTGAGGGTCCAATTCCATGGAAAATAGTATAGCACTTCGGCCCCCTCCCGACAAAAACTTCCCGCCAAAAAAGAGAGGGCTATACTGGTGTCCATGCGCCTCCGGTCGCCCGTCGGTCTCCACGTCCTCGCAGCGCTCTTCGCGATCGTCGCCGTAGTCGTCCTCTCACAGCAGGCCCTCCACGGCACCTCCCTCGATCTCACAGCATCACTGACAGAAACAAATATGAAAGCGGACATCGGCGTGGAGCACACGGGCCCTCTCTCGCTCTCGCTCTCCCTGAGCAAAGGCGAGGGCAGCGGCATCGCGGATATCGGACAGTACGGAGAGGAGACGATAGCCGTGAGCGTTCCCGCGGACTGGCAGCGGCGCGAAGTGCGCGGCGCCCCCCTCGCTTCCGTGACCGCGGACCCGTCGACCTTCGGCTTCACGCGCTGGCACCTGCCGCCGGGCACCGTCATCTCCTTCGGTGTGCCTGTGTCCCCTGCTTCGCTCATCCTCCACAATCCATCGGGCGTCCCCCTCAAGGTGACCCTCACGCGCGTGGACCTCGAAGCGCAGAGCGTGGAACGGGATGTCGTCCTGGTACAAGAATCCTCCGTACAGCTCTGGTAGATCACGATGAAAGGACCTTCAGAACCAAGAAAAGCTCATGTCATGGTTCGACGAGCTCACCATGACATGCAACGAATTGTCACAGTGAGTTCGTCGAACTGCGACAATTCGTTTTAAATATGTTCATTCCTGCAACCAGATAACTGTGCGACAATGCTCGTCCATGGAAATCCTCCCCCTGCGGACCCCCACCCTGAAGAGAGACGATGACCTCGCGAAGATTCTCGCGCACGCGGGTTCGTTCATGGATGGGGATATCGTCGTCGTGTCCTCGAAAGCCGTCGCGACGGTGGAGGGCGCGGAGATCGACCTTCGAGCGTTGAAACCCTCGCCGGAAGCGGAGAAGTGGGCCGCACGCTGCGGACGCCCGCCCGCATTCCGCGAGGCGATCCTCCGCGAGACGGAGCGCCTCCACGGAACCGTCCTCGGCTCCTGCACACAGGCCATGCTCACGGAGTTGAAGCCGAAGGGCTTCGGGGAAGGGACCATTCTCGCGGCGAACGCCGGCCTCGACCAGTCGAACGTGCCGGAGGGCTTCGCCATCGGCTGGCCGCACGACCCGGTGGCTTCCGTGCGGCATCTCCGGGGAGAGCTGGTGAGACTGACAGGCAGGCGCCTCGCGCTCATCCTCTCGGACTCCTGCTGCCGCCCGCGCCGCCTCGGCGTCACTGCCCTCGCGCTCGTCGTGAGCGGCATCGATCCCATCCGCTCGCTCGTCGGCAGCAGAGATCTCTTCGCGCGTGAGCTCACGATGACTTCCGAAGCCGTGGCGGATCAGCTCGCGACCGCGGCGAACTTCGTCATGGGCAATGCCGCGGAAGCCACCCCCGCCGCCCTCATCCGGAATCACGGCCTCTCGCTGACCGACTTCGAAGGCTGGGTGCAGGGCATCGAACGGGAGCGGGATCTCTTCGCCGGCGCCCTCTCCCCCTAGTCCTACACCCTACGCCCCACCCCCTTCACTAATACCCCTCCATATGCACTTCCTCCTTCGGCGTGCCCGCCGCGAGGCAGAGCGCCTTCACCTCCTTCGTCATCTCCGTATTGCCGCAGATGTAGATGCTCCGCCGGGCGAAGTCGGGAACCGCCTGTGAGAGCACGTCCTGAATGTGTCCCTTCAGTCCCGTCCATGCGCCGGAAGGCTGGCTCAGCGCGAAGTGCACGTGGAAGTTCGGATGCCGCTTCGCGAGATCCTCGAAATCATTTTTCCAGAACATGTTCTCTTCGCTGCGCACGCCGAAGAGGAGATCCATGCGGCGCGTATCGCCCCTCGTGAGTGCCGAGACGATCTGCGACCTGAGCGGGGCGACACCCGTGCACGTCGCGATGAAGAGGCAGTCTTTCTGCGTCTTCGCATCGAGGAGGAAAGCGCCAAGGGGACCCTGGAAGCTCACAGCAGAACCCACTCGCAGCGCCTCGCTGATCCATCGGCCCGCGCGTCCGCCCTCTTTGATCTTCGCGACGAAGAGGAGCTCCCCCTCCTCCGGACTCGCCGCGATGGAGAAGGCGCGCGGCTGGATGTCCTGTGGATTTCCCGCGAGGGGAACCTGGAAGAGGACAAACTGACCGGCCTGAAAGGTAAAGCCCTTCGGCTTTTCCAAGGCAAACTCAAAGACGGCAGTGGCGATTTTTTTGTGCCGCGTGCAGCGGACGGTGTGGGTGGGAACGGGCATGGGTGGCAGGATAGCGACAAGTCCCCGCGCGAGAAACCTGTGATAGACCAAGATACAAAAATAGTGTATAATTAAGAGAAACCAAACATGCACATCCGAACCTTCCCGGACGGGGAGCATGCGGTCCCGCGCGAGCGGAGACTCCTCTTCGCGACACCCGACCAGCGCCACGACCTCCTCGAACAGGCGGAACAGACCGGAGGGTCCATGAAGCTGGCTCCACTCCAGGAACTCGAGAGCCATACCCAGAAGCTCGCGAAGGATGTCTCCACGCGGAAGACGGGATGGCTGGACTGGGCGAAGGGCATCCTCACCCTGCGACGGGGGGGCGACGTCTCCGCGGAAAAAACGATTCTTCAGGCCGCGGAGCAGAAAATCTCACGAGAGACGGACCTCGCCATCGGCCGGCTCTGGGGCCTCGTGCGCCGCGGGAAGCGTCGACTCTTCCTCGCCGCGCGCGACCGCGTGGCCGAGCAGATGCGCAAGGATCTCTCGGAGTACCTCCGGCAGCGGCAGCGGACGTCACTGGAGAAGGCAAGCCGTTTCCGTGATCTCGCGAACCTCCTCCGCACGACGGAGAACCCCCTCCCCCTCACGCCCACGGCGCGGGAGAAGCTCACCCTCGCCCTCCAGCGCGTCGGCACGCGCTTCGAGAAAGCCATTCAGGCAGGCACTGCTGCGGGAACGGATATCCCGCAGGAGTGGAAGGACGCGCAGGAGACGGAGAACATGGTGAAGCAGCAGCTCCTCCGCCTCAATATCCTCGCGCCGGAGCAGCTGGAAATCGAGCTCGAGATGAACGCGAAGGGACAGAAAAATCTCGAAGAGATCGTGAAGACTGCCCCTGCACTCGCGAACGAACCGGAGCTCCGGGAGTGGCTCCTCTCTTCGCTCAAGGAACTCCGCAGGGGAGAAGCCAGCTACTACCGCGCGCAGCGGCTCCTCGAGAAGGATGTGAATGCTGGCGACCTCCAGCAGAAGCTTGCCTTTCTGAAGAAGAGTCCGACGATCCTCGGACGCATCGTGAAGCTCGACCTCGGCGGCATGACTGCTGCCCGCACTTACGTCGCGCATCGCGGCGAGGGGTACCTCGTCCTCAGGCAGGGCAGCGACTACTACATCTTCGACACGGACAATGGCGAACTGACCTACCGCGACGGCTCCGGCAACTATCACGACCGTGCAATGGAAGCTTCCTCATTCTCCCTCGCCTGACATGGCC
>JAQUNQ010000067.1 GCA_028717505.1 Candidatus Peribacteraceae bacterium | reverse complement strand
AGGAGATGGAGGAGGGAGGCACGGGAGAGGAGGGTGAGGTAGTAGTGCATAGCCCTGAATCATCCGCCTCCGGCGTCATAACGACGGATTCCAAGCTGCCAAAGTAGCGTTCCGAGCAGCAAGAGCAGCAATCTCCACAGGCCTTGGCCCAGAAGGATGGCGAAAACGGATCCTTCGCCAGGATGGAGGATTATTTCTACAGGGAGGTAGATTGCATATTGTAGGGGGAAAACATTGCTGATGGTTTGGAGCCAAGCAGGAAGAAAAGAAATCGGCAGCAGCCTGCCTCCCAGAAATTCCAACAACAGCATGATCAGGGCGAATGTGCTATCCGTTCGAATGATCCAGAAAGAGAGCATTCCGATGGTGATACTCAGGGATGCAAACATGACGACAGCCAATGGAACAACTGTCAGAACGCTCAATAATGTTGATGCAGAGATCGTAGAGAGAGTATTGGGGATAAGGAAAAGACCGACGAGAATCAATGCGATCCCGGGGAGGAGAAGAATCATGATTTTTGCAATCACATAACTCAGTGCTGTCTCCAAAAAAGAAAGAGGTCTGATCAGCCATTGATTCAGGGTGCCCATATGCACCATGTCACTCATGTCATAATGGAAATGAATATCGCCAAAGAGCGAAATAATTGAGACAAGCAAATAGTAAGCAATGATGTCCGCACTGCCCCATTCCTGAAATTGCTGAACGTGATTATAGTCAAAGAGAGATTGCCAGATGAGGAGCGGGATGATCGTGGGCAAGAGTCTGCCAACAACGAGCTGAATCCAAAATTCACGGTGCAAGAGATTGCGCTGGATCTGGATGGAAACGGTGGGGGTCGAGAGATGCAGCACAAAAAAACTATACGCGGTTTCGCCGCGAACTGAAGCGATATTATGTCTACGTTCTCCTTTGTCTTATGCTGTTTTGCAGGAGCGACGAGAGAAAATCATACGCGTCAGAAAACTGTTCCTGCTTCACCGCTTCGCGGAGGAAGACCGGCAGGTAGAGTTCCGCCGTCTCCTCGAAGAGGAACGCCCGTTTCTCCGCGGGGAGGAACTGCGCCGTCTCCAGATTGTGGAGACGATCCGCCATCTTGATGAGGAGGATCCAGGGAAGATTCGTGTTTGCACGGATCATCCGTGCCAGGTAAGCCTCCTCATGATCGCATGCGCGCGTCTTCCGGTTCCGCTTCGGTCGCGTGAGAACATCCACGGCGATGGCAACGTTCTCACCGAATTTCGCGTGAATATCCACCAACCTGGCCTTCCCGTCCTCCACGGTGTCGTGAAGCAGTCCCGCGAAGTAGGCTTCCTGCGGAAGATCTTGGCTCGCTGTGCGCAGGATCTGCAGGACGGCCAATGGGTGCGAGAGGAAGGAACGCCCGTCGAGGCGGCGTTGTCCGTGATGGGCACGACGCGCGAAGGAGATGGCATCCCGGAAGGAGAGGTACTGTCCCATGGTCAATGGGGTGGCCGGCTGCGGGCACGCGTCCTCGTTGTCGAGGTGACACGTGAGGAACATGTATTCCTGTGGCCGGAGGAGAGGGGAAGTTGCCAAGGGGAACAGTATGGAACAGGAGAGGGGCACGCATAGTAACGGTTTAAAAACTTAAAGAAAGCAATTATGGTTTACGGCTTGTACAAGCCATTTAACAGGTTCCGAAGGGCAGTGGAACAAGGTGTTCATTCAAGAGAGAATCTGGAGAAGAGCAGAGTCTTTGGCAGATGAATGCGCGAATATTGAAACTGATCTTCTTCTGACCGTCCCAGAATGCATTATTTTTCCACCTTTGTCCGGCGACAAAGGTGGAGCCAAAGCGCCGGCGCGCCAAAGCCCACTCCGCCCGGCCCTGCGCCTCCTCGCTGTCTCCTCCAAGGCTTCGGAGCCAGCTCGTCGGCAACGTCTGCGGACAGGGCCTTCCCCCTCACCCCCCGTGGCGCGCCACCTCCCTCTTGGCCCGTTTCTCCAGGCGGTTGAACGAAAAAAGACTTCCTTATTCGCTTTGAATCGTTACTTCGAAGTTTGCTTCAAAAGCGAGAATGCCTGTACGAAATCCTCGAAGTAGTGCAAATCCTTCTCAAATTTTTCCGGACTCGTGGTGTATTCCAGGATCACGATGCGATTGCCGTCTGGAATCCGGATCTGGCGCGACTGGAGATTTTTGCTCATGCAGCGGAATGTGAAGGTGCTCGTGAGAGTGCTTTTCCCTTTCCACGTGGAACGTCCGGATGCGAGGAGATTGTAGGCGAGCAGGAAGGGCCGGGTATCGAGTTCGTAGGCGTTCCTCGGCTGCAGGGTGTAGGCGGCGAAATCCTTCTCCAGATCGGTGGAGGAAATGGTTTTTCCCATGCGCTTGGTCCCTACGCCGACGTAGGTGCCCCCGACCTCCCTGGGTTCGAACACCACGCGCTCATCCGCGAGTCCCGCGATCTCCGGCGCGCTGGAGAAGCCGCGCTTCCAAGTCGCCGGATACTGCGCGGAGAACCTTCGCAGCTCGTCCACGTACCACTTAAGGGTGGTCTTCGTAGTGAGGGCTCTCCGGCGGACAGTCGCTTCCGTCTCCGGAGCATTCAGGCGGATGGCGCGGGAAGTGGGTCGTTGCGTACTTGCTGCGGTGCGTGCGTGGGCTGCCTGCAGGGGGAGGAGGCAGAGGAGGAGGGCGGCGACGGTAGAAATAAATCTTCTCGGCATCGCAATTTTATGGACGGGCGAACGACCAGTTTTTGGAATATTTCTGCCAGGCATCGATTTCCATCTCGCAGATGGCTCGTCGCTTCTCGTTCGTTATCGTTTTACAGGGAGTGGCATCTTTCTGCTTGAATGCATATCTGCCCCGGCACTCTTCGCGCCAATCCGGAAACTCCACGGGAATCTTCTGACAGTCGTCGATGCCTGGCAACACAGCTGATCGTTCCTCGTAGCACCAATTCTGTAGAACACGTTCTTTATAAATGTTGCAGTCACTGATTCCCAGATTTTTTGCATAAATATCATGTGCTCCACAGTTAATGTTCTCGGCGGTGCTTCCGCATCCCCAACCTTTCCCCAATTCGCTTTTCACCGCCCCCAGACATGACCATCCATACTCGCTTGGCATCAGGAGCTCGCAGGCGGAGGGGTCTTGGGTGAGTCTTGCATAATCGAAGATACAGAGAGCTCGTTGATCGGCGGTGGGTGGACTAAGGACATTCCACGGAGTGGAGATTATTTTTTGACAGACACTGACGGGCTTACTCTTTTGGACCACTATCTTCGCCACATACCAGCCGGGCTCATCAACATAGAATCCCAATACACCCAAAACAAGTGGCAGCCACAACGGAACCAAGGCGAGCACTGTGAGGGCCGCAACGATGCGCCATACAATTTTGGAGGATCGAGTCATGCGAGCTGGTCAAATGGTACGAGAACCTCGGTCGTCTCACCAGGCCCGAAGATGCGCAGCCCCATCGGAATTGCCCTCGGATAAATCCCGTCGGTTTTCTGCTCGAATAAAATACCTACGTCGATCACGCCTTCAAAGATGCCTTCATAGGCATCGCAGCTATACCGGGATATATCTGATTCGGCGGGATTCATGATGCCAGAGAGGGAGAAGTACCGGGAGAAACTTCCGGCGTGTGTGCGCTCGTGATTCAAAATTTCCGTAAAGGCTGTCGTGGCCAATCGATGGTTGATCTTAGGATCCAGTGACTGCGCATTGCGCACCATGAATGAAACATCGGCGGTTCGAGCGAGCGAGTCGGACCCCGCGATGAAGCTGCTGTCTATTGCCAAGGAGTTTCGCGAGACAGCGGAGAAATCAACAAGGCTGTGATCGTATCCCGAGATTGCAGGGATGTTGTTTGCCGCATCCAGAGCGACGAGGGCGTTGATCTGCTTTTCGGGCCGTAATCGCTGGATCTCTCTTGCCATCTCGTAAGCTGCATAAGTGCCATGGCTCCATCCGGCGCTATTGATGAGCGGCGGATCAAATCCGGCAGCAAGTAATTGCTGTGCCGTCCATCGGCCCACTGCTATCGTCCAAGGGGCATCCTGTGTGACGAGCAGGCCATCTCGAGCAGCTTCCTCCCAGTTGATGGTCACTACCTGTATGTTCGCAGATGTGACATAACCGTGCAGAGCCTTGGCGAGCTCATTTATTTCATCCATTCTCTCGGAACCGTTCATCCCATGTATCACCACCCAGACAGGTTTGGAGGGATCAAGCTTTGATACTTCATCAAAGTCAAGATTCCTTTGATCATTCTCAAACTCCGCCACCCGCATGCTCACCGGCATGGTCTCCATCCGTCCGGCGGTGCTGATCCTTCCGACGATTTCCTGCGTGCGGTACGGCTGCATCTCCAGGTGCACTGGAATCTGCGGCATGGAGACCGTTCCGAGCGGTCCCTGCAGGCCCGTGACGTCCTGTACCGCGAGCGTGTAGGTGCCGGGAGTCAATTTCAAACTCACCGACTCCCCGGAATTCTCCGCGCTCCCGCCGTCGGATTCCTGCTTGTCCGCAGTGTAGTCGACGCCGTTCCCCGCGATCCAAAGCGAGAGATTGGGGAAGGCAGGCACGCCCAAGCCTCCGATCGTGCCCACCTGCGTCGCGTGATTCGCTCCCATGTCCACCCACAGGTTCACCATCATGGGCACGGAGAGGGAGAAGGTGATCTCGGCATGGCCGCCCGGCAGGAGACGGACGGTTGCGACGCGCGTGTCTCCTTCCGCGGGGATCTCCCCGAGATTCAGTCTCTCAATGGCGCTCTCGAGCTCCCCCGCCATCGCCACGAGATAGCGGTCACGGAGGAGCGCGTCCGCCGTCCCCGCCGCATCCCCGCCCTTCTCCATCGCGACCCTGCCGAAGGCATCGTCGATGGCGATGGCCTCCTCCTGCGTGAGCGCGATTTCCGTGGTGCCGTCGGCAAGCTGCCGCACGCGCTGGACGTTCGCATCGTCGCGGATGGCCACCGTGCGCTTCGCCCGCGCGTCGGTGCTCGCAGAGAGCGAGGCCACCAGCTGCGCGGCGCGGCTGAGTCTCCTCTGCTCGCTTGCATCCACCTCTTCCGGCGTGTAGCCGTCGCCCGTCGTGGCGCGCCTCGTAAGGACTTCCATGTTCGAGTAGCCGCCGTGCGCGAGCTGCCACGCGCGGTTGCTGGCGCGCTCGCTCTCGCTGGCGAGGAGCCGCGTTTCCTTTTCCTGCGCGTAGAGGAGGAAGTCGATGGACTGTTCGTAGGCTTGCTTCGCCGCGTCAAGGAGCGCGGATGCATCGGGGATGCCGATGTCGAGGCCCTGGAGACGCCCGAGCGCTTCGACGCTCTGCAGGCGGTCGGCGGCGGCTTGCAGGGACTGGACGAGGGAGGTCTCCGGCAGACCGTGCCGCACGCCGATGCAGACCTCCAGCGCCTTCATGAAGACCTCCGAGACCACCTGTTCGCGGTCATTCATGTCCCGCACGTACGCGTTCACCGTCTCCTGCTTCTGGCGGACGAGGCGTGCCTGGATGTCGCCGCTGGAGTAGGTCCGGTCGTAGCTCTCCCAGACCTGCATCACGTAGGCGTAGAAGTTCTCGGGACGCCATTCGGGGTGTTTCCCGTAGATGCATTCCGTGAGCGTGTCGATGTTCAGCGAGAGAGGGGACTGTTCGAAGAGGTTGAGCCGCTGGATCCGCTCGAGCTCCCGGTTCATGTCGCTCACCTGCGTATCGCCGAGGCTCATCTGCTTCTGCAGCAGGAGCGTCAGACGTTCCTCCTCCAGTGCGTTCGTCGCCTCCTCGCTCAGGGAGAGCGCGATGCGGTTGGCGAGTGGGAGGGAGGGGTCCGTGGACTCCGTTGAGGCGGCCAGCGATGGCGACCAGCGGTCCTCTTCATTTACGAGTGAGAGTGTGCGTGTGGAGGCATTCCAGTCGAGGAGGACGCTGTCCTGCACGGCGCCGCCCGCGCGGTCGAAGAGGGAGATGGCGTAGCGGCCGCTCTGGTTGGCACTGG
>JAQUNQ010000066.1 GCA_028717505.1 Candidatus Peribacteraceae bacterium | reverse complement strand
GATAGGCCCCGGCGCCCATGGAGATCCCGTCCGCGATGAGGTTCGCGAGTCCCAGAATGATCACGATGCCCGCGGAGAGCGCCGCGCCCGCCGTCCCCGCCACGACGGCGAAGGTGGTGACGATGCCGTCATTGCCGCCGAGTACAACATACTCGATCACTGCGCGCAGCCGCGAGCCATGGATATCCTTCGCCTGGTGGGCCGTGTAGGCTCGCTCGATGTCCAGAGAGGGGGACATGGGCGTGGGGGGGTGTCAGGGATTCAGTCGTTGGCGGGTGCCTGCGGGGCTTCTCCTGTGGGGGGAGTGACCTGCTTCCCCGCCGCGTCCTGCTGCTTTTTGCAGCCGCCGAAGGACTCGAAACCACCGCGGGACATCATCCAGCGGAAACCTCCGCCCATGAACGGCGTGGCGAGGAGCGAGCCGATGATCCCGATGGCGAGCAGCCAGGAGATGAGGGAACGAAGCTGATCACGGGAAGCGAACCGCGCGCTCCAAACGATGATCAGGACGAAGCCGACGAGCGTGGCGAGGCCGAAGAGTGCCTGGACATGGAGGCCGGTTCCGAGAGGAGAGAAGGCGTTCATCATGAGATGAGGGGGAAACGGACTCTACTGTACACCGGAGGGAGTTTCCTCGACAGCAGAAGCGTCCTGGTCGAAGCGCATCCCGCAGAGGCACATGGAGAGGTTGCTGCGGACTTCCGGGGCGATCGCATCGTATCCGGTGATGTTCAGTCTTTCCGCATTGATCAGGGCGCGCACAACTCCTCCGCTCGTTTGGTAACTCAGGTGGTGTTGTCCGAGGAAGTCGTCGATGACGGTCTGCATCTTGCCGAGACTTGTCTCGGCATTACTCGCGATGAGGGCATCGACGAGGCTCTGTGCACGATCGACATCCGTGGGCAGGACACGACACTGTTCCATAGCTTCAAAGGATGGTGAAGTGACGGTAGACATGGGAGAGGGGGAATAGAGTTAAACAGGGAGATCAATGAAGCTGGCTACACGGGTGCGAATCTCTTCTGCGCGCTGCGCAGCATCTGCGATGTCGGAATCGGCAGGGGCACCCGGCGCCGCCAGCGGCGGTTCCACATGGATGCCGGCTCCGCGCAACATGGCGCGGTCGTGGGGGTCGAAGCGCCCCGCTTCGGGGTGTTCGATGGTTGATTTCATGGGAGAAGGGGAAAGAAGGCAATAAAAACCTCGCCTCGACACGGCATTCGCGAAAGCCATGCCTCGCTGGGAAGGGGGGCTCGTGCTCTTGGTTCAGTCACTCACACACGCAGCCTGCCTTCCGCCGTAAGGAGGAGGAGAGCCAGGCCGAGGAGAAGTCCCCGTTGCTGCATGTGTGGGCGCATTCTAGTGAGGATTTTCGCACTGTCAAGCGCCGATCATGACCTCGGAGCCGTCGAACGCGTGGAGGTGGATGGCGGGATCTCCTGTGACAGTTCCTGCCTTCTTTGCGTGAATGCCGTTCTTCTCCAGAAGTTCGATCGCCCTGCTTGCATTCTTCTCTTCGAGCACCACCAGCATGCCACTGCCCATGTTCCACGTGCGGTAGGCTTCCTCCGTCGGAACATTCCCGATCTTGATGAGGTCCGTCATCGCTTCGTGGGGGGGCCAGAGGTCCGTGAGCGCGGCACCACAGCCGGATTTTTTCAATACCCGTTTCAGTTTGCTCGGGATGCCGCCGCCGGTGATGTGGGCCACGCCCTTCACCGGCACCTTCACGGGTTCTCCGTATCGTCCGATGAGAGACAGGATCGCCGCGGAGTAGATGACGCTCGGCGTGAGCATCACCTCGCCCCACGTTTTTCCGTTCTTCCATTCTTTCTTGAACCATTCTTTTCCCTGTGCCTTGGACAAGATGGCGCGGATGAGGGAGAAGCCGTTCGAGCGTGCCACGTTGTCCCGGAGGGCGAGGATCACGTCACCTGCTTTGATCGTCTCGGGCTTGAGCACGCGATCCTTGGCGACGATACCGACCACCGTGGCGCTCCAGACCGCCCGCGCCACCGCGCCGGGCACTTCGGCGATCTCCCCGGCCGGTACGGCGATCTTCTGTTCCGCGCAGGCTCTGGCGAGTCCGCCCATGAGCTGGTCGATGATCGTGGCATCGATGTGCGGGACGTCGATGGTGTTCGAGATCGCGATGGATTCCGCGCCCGTGCAGACGGCATCGTCCGCCACCATCGCCGTGAGGTCATATCCGAGGGTGTCGAACCTGCCTGCGTCGAACGCGAGGTCGATCTTCGATCCCGTGGAGTCGTCGCTCTGCACGAGGTAGTAGGTGCCCATGTCGAGGAACCCCGCGTAGCCGTCCTTCTCGTACACCGGCTCGCCGATCATGCCTTTGCGCGAGGCGAAGGTGGAAGCGGCGTGCGCATAGGCGATCATGGAGGCGCGATCGCCCTCGCGGACGTCGACGCCGGAGTCTTTATAGGTGGTCATAGGACAGCATCAGCATAGCTCAAGAGTGATCCGGAGTGTATGCTGTTCGCATGCCCAATACCCGCAGCCTCCGCGTCATCCTCGCGCTCGCCTTCGTCCTCAATCTCACGTGGGCGAATCTCTTCTCGTTCGCCCCGAATATGGTGGCACGCCTCTACGGACTGCCACTCATCGACGGTCTGCACGCGTACCTCGCCCTCAGCCGCGGCGCTGCCTTCCTCATCCTCTCCATCGTGGCGCTCCTCGGCTTCCTCAAGCCCCAGAGCTTTCGCGCGATGACCATCGTCCTCCTCATCGCCTACTTCTGCCTCTTCCTCGTCGACGTCATCATCCTCACGCGCGGGCAGATGTCCCTCGGCGCGCTCCTGCCTGAGATGATTGCCTTCCTCATCCTGAGTGGCGCTCTCGTGCGGTTCTATCCCGTTCCTACGGGGACACCGCGAGCGATGCCGCCGCCTGCTGCATGATTGCATCCTCTCTCCTCAGGAGCGGATCGACGTGATGCGGATTTTTCTCTTGCCCGCCGCGCGCCGCGCGGATTTCTCCAGCTCCTCCTCCGCGCCCGCGAGGATTTCGTGCTTCGGCTCCGCATCGGAGAGGGGCGCTGCATGGTAGCCGCCCGCGCTGTCCCGCGCGATCATACCGTTCTCGAGGCGCACCACGCGCGTCTGCAGCGTATCGACCATGGCGGAGTCATGCGTGGCGAGGAGGACGGTTTGCCCGGAGGCATGGAGTTGCTGGAAGAGCTGGAGGATTTGGAGCGATTGCCCGGGGTCCAGGTTCCCCGTCGGCTCGTCCGCGAGGACGATGAGGGGCCGGTGCACGATGGCGCGCGCGATGGCAGTACGGGCCTTCTCTCCGCCCGAGAGTGCCGAGGGGAAAGCGGAGGCGCGCTCGCTCAGTCCCATCTGGGCGAGCACTTCGCCCACCCGCGCGGCGATGTCCGCATCGCTCATGCCGCTCACTTCGAGGGGGAAGGCGATGTTCTCCGCCACGGTGCGGTTGGGGAGGAGCTTGTAGTCCTGGAACACCACGCCGATGCGCCGCCGGTAGAGCTGCATGACGGGAGCGGGGATGGCGCGGAGATTGACGCCGTCCACCTCGACCTCCCCGCTCGTGACATCCTCCGCGCCGATGAGCAGGTGGATGAGCGTGGATTTGCCGGCGCCGCTCGGTCCCACGATGCAGACGAATTCTTTCGGCTCGATCCGGAGCGACACATCGCGGAGCACATGCGTGCGCCCGAAAATCTTGGTGACGTTCTTCAGGACGATCATCGGGGGGAGTATAGCGTCTCGCTCACGCGCGGCACGGTGCTCCTCTTGCGGGAGTCACCGTTTCCTGATGACGATGTAGACTTCCTTGCTCCGGTCGCGGCTCGCCTGCACCTGCGCGAGGCGCACGTCATCCCAGGTGTGCTTGAGATCACGGAGGAAGGCATCGAAGTCCGCGCCGCGGAATACCTTGAGGACGCAGAGGTTTCCCGGCTTGAGGAAGCGGTCCGCCACGGCGATGACGGCCTGGTTGAGCTCGATGGAGCGCCACTGGTCGACGTCGCGGACGCCGCTCGTGGAGGGGGCGATGTCCGAGAGGACGAGGTCGACATGTGCGACCTTCTCCCCTGCGAGGATCTTCTGGATGGCATTCGTGTCCATGATGTCTTGTTCAAATGTCCGGACATTCTCCGCGATGGGCTTGATTGGCTGGAGGTCGATGCCGATACCCCGCCCCTTCGACCCGATGCATTTCGCCGTGTACTGCAGCCAGCTCCCCGGTGCTGCGGCGAGATCGAGGACGATCATGCCGGGCCGGAGGAGGTGGAAGCGCCGGTCGAGCTCCATGAGCTTGTAGACCGATCGCGCGCGGTAGCCCTCCTTGGCGGCCTTGCGGCTCCAGGCGTCATTGGGGACATAGGGTTTGGGCATGTGGGGGGAGGATGAGGGTGTAGGGCGTAGGGCTAGAGGAGTGGTTGCTTCTTTGGCACGCCGACGGCACGGGGGTACTTGCCCGGCGTTTTCGATGTCTTCTGGAAGAGCAGGATCTGTCGCTTGCCGAAGCTCCCCGGGAGCTCATAGGTGTGCTGGTCCCGGAGGTGACAGGAGAGCTCGGCGCGGGCGAGGAGGGAATCTTGCAATTCCTGCTCGATGTTCAGGCTCTTCCAGAGGAGCACGGTTCCGCCGGTCTTCGCGAAGGGGGCGGCATACTCGAGGAGCACATTGATCTCCGCCACGGCGCGGCAGAGGATCACATCATACTGCTCACGATGCGCAGGCTGGTGGCCGACTTCTTCGGCACGTCCGCAGAACAATGAGACATTCGGGAGGTGCAGTTCTTTCACGATGCGCTCCACCGCATTGATCTTCTTCTGGACAGAGTCGAGTCCCACGAAGGTGCACTGCGGCAGGCAGATCGCGAGGGGGAGGAGCGGAAAGCCCCCGCCGGTGCCGAGGTCGAGGATGTGGAGTTGTTGCGCTTCCTGGAGTGGGGGAGTATCCAGCGCCGCCAGCGAGTCCAGCACGTTCCCCGCCCAGCAGTTCTCCTCTGTCCGGAAGGCCGAGAGGTTGATCTTCTGGTTCTCCGCGAGGAAGGCGCGGACGAGATCCCTGAGGCGTTGCTCTGTCTCCGGAGGAATGTGCATGCGGGAGCAGTCTAGCAATTTCCTCGTTGCCAGCGTGGAAATCTCCCCGGTATGCTGGCGGCATGCCACACGGAAAGCGCATCGCGGAACTCCTCATCGACATCGGAGCGGTGAAGCTCAGCATCGATCCCCCGTTCACGTGGGTGAGCGGGATTCAGTCGCCGGTCTACTGCGACAACCGCATGATCTACAGTCACCCCGATGCGCGGAAGTTCGTGGTGGATGCGCTCGTGTCGCGCGTCCATGCGCTGCCGGTGGAGCCGGATGTCATCGCGGGGACCGCCACGGCGGCCATCGGCTGGGCGGCGCTTGTGGCGGACCGGATGCATCTTCCCTTCGTCTACGTGCGCGCGAAGGCGAAGGATCACGGGACGAAGAAACTCATCGAGGGCGACCTCCGTCCGGACAAGCACGTGGTCCTCGTCGAAGATCTCCTCTCCACGGCGGGTAGCGCCGCCTCCTCCGTCGAGACATTGCGTACCGAAGGGAAGGCAAGCGTGAGCGATGTCGTCGCGATCTTCAGCTACGAGCTCCTCGCCGCGGCAGAGAAAGCACAGCAGGCAAGCGTGCAGCTCCATCCGCTCTCCACTTTCTCCATCCTCCTCGGTGTGGCGGCAGAGCAGGGGAGGCTCACGAAGGAGGAAGTCGGCATCGCCTCGAAGTTCATCAAGAATCCGGAGGGATGGAGGTAATTTGCAATATCAATAAATATTGTTATAATAACAAACATGGAAACCACGTCACTGCTGTACTGGAAAGTCAGAACCGAGCGGGGGGGAAGATCGAGTGTTGAGTTCATGACTGCCAGTGAGATCGCTGCAAATCGGCAATTGATTGCTGCAATTCTCGGTGGATCGCTCTCGGAAGATGTCGCATACGTCAAAATCGGTCCGGCGAACTTCCAAAGTCTTGCTGATTGGAAGCGGGAGCATCGGTGATTCTGCTTAGAACTGCCGCAGG
>JAQUNQ010000065.1 GCA_028717505.1 Candidatus Peribacteraceae bacterium | reverse complement strand
GTGACAGCCTCTTTCATTGTCGCTGCTGCGTGGCAGGGGGCGGTCACTCCTTCCTGCTCGATGGCCTTCCGGATCGTCGCGCCGCTGTCCGGCAGGAGGATGATGGTCTGCACCTTTGAGTTCTTCAGTCTCTTCGCGAGCGGCGTGAAGTCGTAACCGCGGTCCTGTCCGCCGAGGATGATCGTCGCGACGTGGTCGTCGAGGGCGTCGAGCGCCGCGATGGCGGACTCGGGCGTCGTGGAAATGGAGTCATCCACCCACTCGATCCCGCCGATGACGCCGAGGCTCTGGAGGCGGTGGGGCAGGGGGGTGAAATTCCTGATCGCGCCGACGGCGGCTTCCTTCGGGACGCCGAGCTCCCGGCTCACGAGGAAGGCTGCGGCGATGTTGCTCAGGTTGTGCGCGCCGAGGAGTTTCGTTTCCCCGAGGGCGACGGGGGCATCAGAAGCGGAGAAGGGGATGCGCTTGCCCGGACTCTCCGCGACGATCTCACGCGCACCAGCGGAATCAGCCGCGAAAAACACGCGGTCGTCCTTCGTCTGGAAGCGCGCGATGTGCTTCTTTGCCTCCTTGTACGCCTCGAGCGATCCGTGGTAGTCGAGGTGCTCGGGGAAGAAGGCGGTGATGACAGCAATGCGCGGACTCACCGTCAGGTCCATGAGCTGGTAGCTGCTCATCTCCATGACGAAGAGCGCACCCGGCTGCGCGTCCTTCAGGTGAGCGATGGCAGGCTCGCCGATGTTGCCGATGAGGAGCACGTCCTTCCCTGCGGCCTTCAGGATTGCGGCGATCAAACTCGCCGTCGTGCTCTTGCCTTTGGAGCCGGTGACGCCGATCACTGTTGCCCCGGAGTCCTTGATGGTGTCAAAGAAGATTTGTGTGGGCGTAGTGAGTTTTGAGTTTTGAGTTTTGAGTTTTGAGTTTGGGGGGATACCGGGGGACTTGATGATCACCTCGAAGCGGTCGAGGTTACTGAGATATCCCTCTCCAAGTTGCGTATCATAATTCTTTCTTTCCAATTCCTTATTCCTGTCCGCAATCGTGATGCGGCATCCTGGCGCATATTCCTGCAGCGCCTTGAGCATGGCTCGTCCCTCACGGCCGAAGCCGAGGATGCAGATGGACTTGCCGGCGAGTTCGGAGATTCTCATGGCAGGAGAGCTGCAAATGTCTTCGGGATGCAGTGGTCGGAACTGGGCTTCATCGCTTCCTCGATCAGTACCTTCGGCTGCTTGATGCCTGGCAGTACTTCTTCGATGAAGAGTTTCATCGCTTTGCTCTGCTCGAGGTCGCCGCGCTCATGCGCGAGCAGGAAGGCCGCCTGCGTCTCCTCCGGCGTCCCCACACACTCGAAAGGCTTGAAACCCTCGAGGCCGAGGAGCTGGCGGAAGACCGGCTGGAGGCTGCGCTCGTCGAAGAGGTCCTTCCCGAAGATGCGGAGGAGTGCGTCCTTCGTGAGGAAGGCGGCGAACATGGCGAAGGCGAAGGCGCACTTGGGGCAGTTACCGCACCATCTATTGCCCTCACCCCTGTATTCCTTCCCTCCCTCAACTCCCTCGCTCCGCTCGGTCGCTCGGGACAGGCTGGGGGAGGAGGCTGCTGCGAGCTTCCAGTTCTTATTGCAGCTCGTCGTGCAGGGGAAGTACGCGGGGAATCCTGTGAAGATCTTCGTGATGTGCAGCTCGCTCAGGGGGCGGAGAAGGCTGAAGTACTGCACGGGCGATCCGATGCCGGCGAGGTACTGGCGGAGCATCTGCTCCGCTTCCAGCGACTTGCTCCACTGGTGATTGATCGCCTCGCCGAGGTACGAAACGTTTCCCTCTGATGCGCTTCGCTCGTTGCTCATCACCACGGCATCGAAACCATCCATCTCCGCGAGGAGGACGGCGAGGAAGGAGAGGTAGGCCGTGATGGGGACGTGCCCGTTGAGCGCCCCCTCCTCATTGAGGGCGAAGAGTTCGGGCGAGAGCTTCCGCTCCACGGTGAGCAGGGGCAGTCCCGCGACCTCCGCGCATTCCCGTATAAGAGGATGCGCGCCGATCCGCAGCAGGGTGACGTCGTACCCGGCTTTCTTCAGGAGTTCCGCGGTGACGGTGGAGTCCTTGCCGCCGCCGATGGGGACGAGGAGACGATGGCCCCCACCCCTGCGCCCCTCCCCCGTGGCGGGGGAGGGGATGGGGGAGGGGGCGTTTGTCGATGGGAAGTTGATGAGCCCGTGAAAATCGATCTGATTTCGGAAGAAAAATTCCCCGAGGCCTTTGGTGTAGACCGTGTTCCAGAAATCGGCTTGCTCCTTGGTGAGCGAGCCGGCGCGAATTTCGATCTTCTTCGGGCAGCAGGTTTTGTAGTAGCTGATACCGGCGATGAAGTGGAGCGTTTGGAGGGCGTAGGGTGTAGCCCTTCGACTCCGCTCAGGACAGGGGCGTAGGGCGTAGGGTTCTCCTTGTGGTGGGAGGAGGAGGGTTTCGGTGAAGTGCGTCTCGTTATCGAGCGCATAGCGGAGTTCGATCTTCCCCGCCTTCGGGTCGAAGGCGCAGGAGTCGAAGATGAAGGTCTCGTGCTGCTTCATGGGGAGGCTCTAGAGTACCTGAATATTTCCCACGGGCTTCTAAAATGGTGCCGGAGGAGGGAATCGAACCCTCAACGCCTTGCGGCACACGATTTTGAGTCGTGCGCGTCTACCAATTCCGCCACTCCGGCACGTCCTCATCTTACTGCTTTCCCGTGCCTCCAGAAAGCGCGCCTCTTCGGAGGCACTCCCTTCCGTTCTCCCGGCAAACAAATTGACAATTATTGCAGAATATTTATTCTTAACGTTACGATCTCTCACAGGATCGGAAGCTCTGCCTGGTTCCCAAGGGGGCCCAACAGGTTCTCTGCCGGGCAGGGGCAGCACTCAGGAGGTGTCATCATGAAGGTCTGTAGGCGCTTCAAGCGCCAACGGAGCCTGAAGCCGCTTCAAAAGAGGCTTCGTGCTCTGAATGCCAATCCGCTGTGTCGGCCTCAGCGCGGGACCGCGGGAAGTACCAAGAGGACTGACCTCGGACACGAGGGCGAGCCGTCGCTCACGGCCGACGAAAGGGCGGAGACTCGACGCAGGAGCCGTTTCTCCTCCGGAACCGCCGCCCAAGAAGCTGCGGGAATCCGCCGTCGTCGGGAACTCGAGGAGAAAGCGCAGCGCGCCGCGGCGTCTGTGCAGAGATTCGATTACATGGGCCGGCCGGATCGGTATGGCAGTTACAATGCCAGCCGCCGCTACATCGGTCCGCCCCCATACTAGGGATCTCTGTGTGAGTTCTCCTGAGTTACCGGTTCTCCTCGCGTGCATGCGCGAGGGGAGCCGGTTTTTTTTATTGTCCCTTTAGGAGCCGTATCACCTCTTCATCCTCAATCTGCGGAAAACTGCCGTACCACAGTCCCACGGCCTCGAAGGGCTCCGGCGTGGCGAGCACCACCACTCCATCCGCTTTCTCTTTGAGCCGTGCAACGGTATCCGGCGGACTCACCGGCAACGCCACGATGATCTTCTTCACTGCCGCTTTCCGCAGGTCCTCGATGGCGGCGAACAGGCTCGCGCCCGTCGCGGCGCCATCGTCTGTCAGGATGATTGTTTTTCCCCTGAGTTCGGGTCGCGCCTCAATGAGATAGGCGGTCTTGCGTCGCTCAAGTTCCTGCATCTCCTCCTCAATGACCGGCTCCATGTCCTCCCATGTGACGCCGGATGCTTGCATCGTCGCGTCGTCGAGGAAGGTGGAGCCGCCCTCCGCCACGGCGCCCAGTGCGAATTCGCGGTGGCCCGGGTGGCCGAGCTTGCGGACCACGTAGGGGAAGAGCGGCAGTTTCAGTGCATCCGCGAGGGCGCGTCCCACCACCACACCGCCCCGGACGAGCGCGAGGATCAGCGTGTCCTTCGCTCCGCCGTATTCCCTGAGCGCTCCGGCGAGTGCCGCTCCGGCGTCCGAGCGCGTGGGGAAGGGGAGGTCTGTCACGGCAGCATTCTACCTCCCGTCCGCTTCCTCATTTGACGACAATTTGTGCAATCTGATCTTTCGCGACGATGTAGCCGGTTCCGTTCCTGTTCAGCAGGACTTGCATGCGGCCTTGTGAGCCCCCCTGAATGTGCATGACTGTCCCTGCGGTAAGGGTGACGGATTCTGCTGTTGGCGACTCCTCCCAGGAAAAACCTGCGCGATGCCCTTCGACGAGAATGGTGCAGTCCTGTGCGAGTGTGTGTTCTCCGTAGCACATGCTGGGTTCGAGATTGCGAGGAACCATGGGGTGGTTGGAAAAATGAGTGGGGCGAACATTATTCTTTTTCCATGGTTCAACAAGAAAGAATATATCGAAAGTGCCGTCTTCCGCGGGAGCACTCATGCGGATGCCCTTCTTGCCAGCACCGCGAAGTGCCTTCTGAGGGGAGTGAAGCGTCATTGTCAGAGCGCATTGCACGATCGGTGGAGCAGGAGTTACATGGGGACACCACTCCTTACTCACTCATTTTCGATGCCCCGCTCCACTCCCTACACCCGCTTCCGGACGACACTCGATGCCGTCATGAAGAAGTTGAATCTCTCCGCAGCGGAGAAGAAGCTCTTCTCCGAGCCGCAGCACATTCATAAGGCTGAGATTACGATCAAGCGCGACGATGGATCGAAGGCGGCATTCCCTGCCTTTCGTGTCCAGTTCAACAACGCGCGCGGACCGTACAAAGGGGGTATCCGTTTCCATCCCGCAGCGGACATCGAGGAGGTGAAAGCGCTGGCGGCGCTCATGGCCCTGAAGACCGCTGTCGTGAATATTCCCTTCGGCGGATCGAAGGGTGGGGTTCAGATGAATCCGAAGGAACTTTCCCGTCGGGAATTGCAGGAAGTCTCGCGTGCGTATATTCGGGCATTCCTGAAGGTGGTGGGGCCGGATATCGATGTGCCGGCGCCGGACGTGAATACGACACCCGAGATCATGGCGTGGATGCGCGATGAGTTTGAGAAGCAGACGAAGAGCTACAGTCCGGCGTTCATCACGGGGAAGCCTCTCTCGTACGGCGGCTCCCTTGGGCGCGATACCGCGACGGCGCGCGGAGGGTTCTATCTCATTCAGGAGCTCATCGATCGCGCGGCTCTCGATCCGCAGGAGCTCAAAGTGGCCATTCAGGGGTTCGGGAATGCCGGCGCCACCATGGCGCACTTCCTCCACAACGCGGGCTTCACGATTGTCGCGCTCTCGGATTCGCAGGGGGGCATCTACAGTCCGGAGGGCATCGATCCCGTGCGCGTGGAGAAGTACAAGCGCAAGACGGGTGCGGTGGCGGGGGAGTACTGCACGGGATCCGTCTGCGATATCAAGAAGATGAAGATGGACGGCGTCCAACACATCACCAATGAGGAGCTCCTGGAGATTTCCTGTGACATCCTGATCCCGGCGGCGCTGGATAACGTCATCACGGAGAAGAATGCGAGGAAGATTAAGGCGAAGCATATCCTGGAGCTCGCGAACGGACCCACGACACCTGAAGCGGATCAGATTCTGGAGAAGAGGGGGATTCAGGTGATCCCCGATATCCTCGCGAATGCGGGCGGCGTGACCGTGAGCTACTTCGAGTGGGTGCAGGGGCGATCCGGCGAGCAGTGGACGGCGGACAGAGTCGATCACGAGCTCAAGCGCATCATGCTGGATGCCTACAAGGCGGTCCGGCGGCAGGCGTACCGCGAGAAGATGAGCTACCGGCACGCGGCATTCGCAGTGTCGATCAAGAGAATTTTGGATGCGATGCGGGCGAGAGGGTGGGTTATTTCGTGAAAGGAAAACCTAGCGGTTTTCCTCTCACGAGCTCTCCTTTCCCTTTCAGTGGTGTCGCTCCAGCGCTGGTTCCCGCCGGAGGCACCCAGCGCTTCGCGACGGTTATTTGCCGCTTGGTCATTGTTGGCTGGTGTGGGCTCCAGAAAGCTAGAATGTATCATTGACAATATACGAAAGGCTTCTAGGATCTCGCTTCCATGGGCTCCCAAGAGAAAACTGTGCGTGTTCACTGGCAAGATGGAAGTGGGAACGAGCCTTCGGAAAATATGGCGCGCTTTTTCGCAGGTGCCGGGGCGGAGGTAACATACGGTATTGAGATTGTT
>JAQUNQ010000064.1 GCA_028717505.1 Candidatus Peribacteraceae bacterium | reverse complement strand
CCCATTTCCAACCTTTCGCCTCCGCATCCGCGGCGGTCAGCGGGTAGTACACCTGCGCCGAGGTCTTGTTGTACCCGAAGAGGGACAGCGAGGATGGCAGGAATTCCCCCCATTCTTTGTCGGTTCGCATGCGTTCGATGATCTTCGGCACCAGATTCTCATATTCTTCTTTCGTGTACTGCTTGTTCAGAATGCAGTACGACGCGTGGGTCATATTGACGCAGCCGAAGCAGTTCTTGGAATTTTCCATGTACCAGCAGTACAGGAGATCGGAGCAGCTCACGTTGCCGCCGAGCGTGAAGAGGAGGTGATAGCTGTTCTCCCCCGAGATCGTGCACTCGAGAGATTCCTGCAATTTCAGGCCGTACTGGTAGATGTCGTAGACGTTCTTCGCGCCCGTGACGACCTGATAGCAGAACTTGGCGCGCTCCACGTCCTCGCAGTCGAAGCTCGCGTGCGTGTCCTTGCAGCTTACCAGATAATCCCCCGAGCAGCGTTCCGTGTTGTGTCCGTGGAATTCCTTGAAGGGGTGTTCTCGTTCGATCTCCTTCCGTCGCGCCGCACACTTTTGGTACTGCGCGGATGAGCCTAGGTCGATGGTCTGCAGGCGCTTCCCGTATTCCTCTTTGGTGAGCTGCTCGTTCTCGAGGCAGTACTCCTTGTTGCGCAGTCCCGCGCAGAGGAAGCAGCTCTTGCACCCGATGCAGTCGCGGAGGAACGCACTCGAGTGGCAATTGATGCAGTCCTGACAGTGGATGAGTCCGTACGATGCATTGCAGTCGATGCAGTCATAGAGGAGCTCGCACTGGAGGTTATAGAAACCGTCCATACAGGAGCGGTCGTGCTTGAAGCCGTAGCCGTACATGCAATCCTCGCAGAAATCCGCGTGCATGATGAGATAGGAATTCTTGGAGGAGCCGGCGTAGTGGATGTAATCACAGTTCTGGAGCTCACCTTGCACGTCCAATGCGAGAGAGGGGACACGCAATTTGAGCTCATGGAGCTGCTCGAAGAAGGGGCGGCTGAAGTCGACTGCGCGTCCATACGTGTGGGCATCCCACTTGTCGCTGTGCCAGCACTCGCGGCAGTAGTAGGGAACGAGGCTTTTCGGCGAGAATTGCGAGAGGGTCCGCTTCTTGCAGAGGGCGCAGCTCCCCGGAGAGAGATTGAACTCGTTGCAGAAGGAGAGTCGTCGCTGCTGCCGGCAGTCGGGGCAGAGGGTGGGCGGGGGAATGGCGTATTTTTTGCCTCCGAACACGGGGGATACCTGGTCATAGAAGGCGAGATCGTCGTCGGTGACCTCGAAGGATTGCTTGCACCACGAGTTGCGGCAGATCTGCTGCACGGTCATACCGTAGCATTGTCATGGTGAGTCCGTCGAACCATGACAATGTGCATGTCATCCTTCGACGGACTCAGGATGACATGCTTGCTAGTAGACTTCCTTCAAATAACACTCCTCACCCATTCGGTTCGTCGCTTCGCTCCTCACTCAGGGCGAAAATTGCCTTAGTAAACTTCTTTAAGGTAGCAATTTTCGCAGTAGACGATTTCCGGCCTTTCCGGAGCATAGGTGGTCTCAATCTCCTTCCCGCACTTCGCACAGGAGCGCTTCCAGAGCTTCCGCGGATTCCTCAAGGCCATGCGGCGACGGTGCCGCTCATCGGGATGGAAGTGGGGGATGGGGAGCCGCATCTTCCGGTAGAAATCCAGCTCCTGCCTGATGATCTTGAACGGCCGCTTCGTCGCTTCGCACTCGATGGCCCAGTTCAGGATGTCGTCGGGCACTTCCTCGATTGAGTCGGGGAGCTTCTGTGCCGGGATCACTTTTGAGACTTTCGGCATCTCATCCTTCTCCTCTTTCCATTTCCACCCGTGCTCCTCCACTTCTTCCCTCGTGAGCGGGAAATACTCCTGTGCCACGCTCTCATTGTAGGTAAACGGGGAGATCGCAACCGGGAAGAATTCCCCCCATTCTCCTGCTTTGCGCATCTGTTCGATGATCTGCGGTACGAGTCTCTCGTACTCTTCTCTGGGGTACTGCTTGTTCAGGATGCAGTATTGCTTGCGCTTGAGGCCGATACAGCCGAAGCAGTGCTCGCAGTTGGAACAGGTGGAACAGCAATAGCAATCGGTGAGGTAGATGGAGTTATCGCAGAAGGCTGAGTGGTTGATCCATGCCGCACTCCCGACTTCGTAGCATTCGGTGTAGTAATCGGCGTCGCTGTTACTGTAGGAGAGCGTCACGTGATCACTGTCGTAGATCTCCGCAGCATCCTCGGAGTTCGAGACGAAGAAAGATCGCAGGACTCCTTTGTCGTGCGTGAGGTAATCGCCCGTGGAGCCTTCGCAGGCGATGATGTGGTTTGCCCGATGGGGGACGGTGAGCGCGATGCGTGCGAGTTCGGTGTGGAGCGTCGTGGGATTCCGGAGCAGTTCCGCCCGGATCTTCTCGTATTCCTCCCGCGTCACCTGCTTGTTGCGCACGCAGTACCGCTTGCGGCGGAGACCGGCGCAGAGCAGGCAGTCTTGGCAGGAGGCGCAATCGAGGCAGAAGTCGCAGCGCTGGCACTGCTTGCAGTTCTGGAGGAAGGTGCAGGAGTGGAGGTCCTCGGAGTCCAGGCATTCGTGGCAGAGCTCCGCCTGGAGGAGGTTCGTGCAGTCCGTGCACTCGTACGACTTGAAGACGCGCTGCGCGTACAGGCACCGCTCGAAATCTCCGGCGGAGACGACGAGGTAGCTGTCCTTTCCTCCGTAGGAGTTGATGCAGAAGTCGCAATTTTCGCAGTTCTCGATGTAGTTTCCCCACCGCGGGACCCGCCGGAAGAGTTCGCCCATTTGCGCGAAGAAGCTTTCGTCTTTCCTCTCCAGTGCGTATGTTGCGGCGTCCCATCCGTCCCCCAGCCACGCTTCGCGCGCGTACACCGGGAAGGGCTTGTCGGGAGAGACATTCGTGATGAGCGGCGCGCCGGTGAGGCCGCACGTATTCCGGTACAGGTGGCGTGCATTGCGCAGGGAGAGCCGCCGTTGCTGGCGGCAGTCGGGACAGAGGGTCGGGGGAGGAATGGATTCTTTCTTGCCGTTGAAGCTGGGTGAAATCTCTTCGATGAGATCGAGGTCCTTTTGCGTGACCTCGAAGGGCTGCTGGCACCACGGATTGCGGCAGGTCTTCTGCATTGGGAGAAAGGATACCACGCTCAGCGCGCGAGTTTCCGGTGCGCCGATGCCAGCGTCTGGCTCGCCTGTGCCGCGAGGACCGAAACTTCGCCCGCCAGAACGGCCGCTCCGATGGATTCTGCCAGTTGCTGCTTGCGGCGCAGCTTCGTCTCCGGCGCGAGGAGGAGATCGAGGCACTGCTTCTGTGCCGGCAATGCCGTCCCGCCGCCGCGGACTCCCACGATGACCGCGGGGAGCCGCACGGTAATGGCAATACCATCACCCTGCCTCGTCACTGTTGTGTCTGCCAGCGATCCTTCCACCACATGCGCCGCATCCTGTCCCGTAGCGAGGTAGAGCGCCGCGATCATGTTCGCGGCATGGAGATTGGAGCAGATGGCCCCGGCGATCCGTGATCCTACGCGCAGCTTGGCATCGGCCACTGCAAGCATCTTCTCCGGTGTCGTCTTCAGCACGTCGGCGATCACGGAGGAGGGGAGGACGGCGCTCGCTGCCACCTCGAAGCCGCGTCCGCGGTCGTGCGTGCGCTTGCTCGGCTTCTTGTCGCTGTCCACATTGGCGGCGATGGTGATGAGCTCGGCATCCAGCTCCTCGGCGAGCCAGTCGCCAATGGCCTGCGCGGCAATGGTGATCATGTTCATGCCCATGGCCTCATCCGTATCCGCGAAGAGCGTGAGGAAGGTGTAGCCGTCCGCCTCGTCGATGTCGAAGCGGAGAATTTTCAGATGATTGCTCGTCGCCTCTCCGATTTTTTTCCATGCATTCTGCCGCTGCTCGATTTCCGTGGTGTACGGTTGTACTTTTCCGTTTTTTGGCTTCAGGACAAGTGATCGGGAGATGCCATGTTGTCGCGCTTCCACGCGAGCACCTTCCGGGGACGTGGTAATCGCCTTGCACCCGCGGTTCACGCTCGCGACCAGCGCCCCCTCGGTGGTGGCGAGTGGAAGGTGGATGTGCCGCTTCTCTCCCGAGCTGAAGGTGATCGCGAGGGGGCCGGCGCAGCCCACCGGCAGGGGGACGGTGCCGAACATCTGCTCGCAGTTGCGTTCATCGGCCTGCCCGATCCGCGCCTCTTCCGTCTGCAGGGAGGAGAGGTTCGTTCCTGTTTCCGCCTCGATCCGCGCACGCCGTTCGGCGCAGCGTTCGGCGGGAGAAAGGCCTTCGGGGAGATTGCGGAGGTCCATCGGAAGTCGAGTATAACTCTTTCCCGGTCAGGGGGGGCTCATTAGACTGGTTTTATGTCACATGTGGCCGCGGTATCGGCGCCCGGAAAGCTCGTGGTCCTCGGGGATCATGCGGTGGTGTACGGCCACCCCGCGCTCGTCACGGCAGTGGGGCAGCGCCTGCGCGCCGAAGTGACGTTGCTGGATGATCCCGTCCTTGAGCTCGATGCCCCCGATGTCGGCGTGACGGGATATCGGAAACCGCTCGCGCAGTTGGGAGAGGGGGACATTCCCAAAGGGGCCAAGAGCGTGGAGCTGGCACTGCGGCGGTTCATTGCTGCGCATCCCATAAAAGGGGGGATGCGGGTGAGGACTTCTTCGGAATTCTCCGCGTCCTTCGGCTTCGGGTCTTCCGGCGCCTCCGCGGTGTGTGTGCTGGGTGCCGCCATGCAGGCGGCGGAAGGGGCCATCGACCGTCGGCGCGTCTTCGATCTCGCGTATCAGAGCGTCAAGGATGCCGGCTCGAGCGGCTCCGGCATCGATCTTGCGGCATCCGCCTACGGCGGTCTCCTCTACTTCGTCACGGGCGGGAAGGCCATCGAGCCGCTCACGGCCGCGCCCCCCTTCCTCATCGGCTACACCGGGGTGAAGGTGGATACGGGGACCATCGTCGCGGAGGTGAAAGCGCGTGCGGATGCGTATCCCGCGGTCATCGACGGGATCTCCCGGCAGATCACCTCCCTCGTGGAGATGGCGAAGGCCGCGGCGATGAAGGGCGATCTTCGGGTCTTCGGCGACGCGATGAATTTCAATCAGGGTCTCCTCGAGTCCCTCGGCGTCGGAAGCACGAAGCTCTCCCAGCTGATCTTCGCCGCCCGCGAGGCGGGAGCGCTCGGCGCCAAGCTCTCGGGGGCAGGCAAAGGCGACTGCATGATCGCGCTCGTTACGCCGGAGCGCCGTGCCGCCGTCGCCTCCGCCATCACGGCGGCCGGAGGAACCGTCATCGATATCCCCTGCAATGCCGAGGGGCTCCGCGTCGAGTCCTGAGCTCTCTTTCTCTCCTCTTATGAAAGCCACTGCCATCGCCCCGTCGAACATCGCGTTCATCAAGTACATGGGCCGGAAGGATGAAGTCTTCCGCCTCCCCGAGAATGCGAGCATCTCGATGAATTTGAGCAAGCTCCTCACGACGACGACTGTTGAATTTTCGGAGGGTTTCGCGCGCGACGAAGTGATCTTGAACGGCGAGCAGGAAGAAGGGGAGAGCAACAGGGTCGTGAAGCACCTCGACCGGATTCGCACTCTTGCGGGCATCGGCGGGTGCGCGAAGGTGGTGAGCGAAAACAACTTCCCCATGGGGACGGGGCTCTCTTCCTCCTCCTCCGGGTTTGCGGCGCTCACCGTGGCTGGCGCTGCCGCCGCGGGTCTGAAGCTCTCCGAGCGTGACCTCTCCATTTTCGCGCGGCAGGGGTCCGGCTCGTCGTGCCGTTCCATTCCCGACGGCTTTGTGGAGTGGCTCGATGCGGAGACGAGCGAAGGGTCCTATGCCACGACCATCTTCCCGCCGGATCATCTGGATATCGTGGACGTGGTGGCGCTCGTGAGCACGGAGCGCAAGCTCGTCCCGAGTTCCGTCGCACACACGCAGGTAGCCTCTGGTCCCTACTACCGCGCGCGCATCGCTCGCATGCCGGAGAAGATACGGCACTGCCGCGCCCTCCTGCAGGCGAAGGATTTTCCGGGGCTCGGTGCACTGGTGGAGGAAGAGGCCATGGATCTCCATGTCATTTTCATGAGCGCGGGGATCATCTACCTGACGCCTCAGAGCCTCGAGGTCATCCGGCGCGTGCCGGGCTGGCGTGCGGCGGGACTTCCGGTGTACTTCACCCTCAATACGGGG
>JAQUNQ010000063.1 GCA_028717505.1 Candidatus Peribacteraceae bacterium | reverse complement strand
ATTTGTGTTCTCGGAGGGGCGGTAGGTCTGTTGCACGGGGTCGCCGGTGGGTGTGCGGACGCGGCGGCCTCCCGCAGAGAGCGTGTACGTCACCTCGCCGATGTCCACGGTGTAGACGTCCGCCTGCTCGGGGAGCTGGAAGCGCAGGTGGATGGTGGTGGTCGCACCCTCGTGGAGTGTCGAAGGGAGTAGGAGTTCCTTGCGCACGCGCTGATCACGCCCGTCGATCGTCTGCCAGATCCCTATGCGGGGGCTGGAGCGGACCACGGAAGCGATGCGCGTCAATCGTTGGAGAGGGGAGCTCCCTGCGCGGAAGGTGAGCGAGGCGGTCACTTGCCCGCTTGGCCTGCCGGAGATCTCCGTGCTGCCGATGGGGGTGAGCAGAGGCTGGGCAGCCGGGAAATTGATGTACTGCAGGCGCTGAGCCTTGCGCTCCGCCGAGCGATCACGGAACGTGGAGGCGAGGGGCTTCGGGAAGGTGACGGACGCACCGAGGTTTCCCACGACGACATTGCGGATGACCTGATTGAGGACGCCATAGAGGAAGTAGCCCGGGCAGGCCGTGGCCACCACGTCGCGGTGACCCACGACGGGCTCCATGGTTTTGCCATGGAAGGTGACGGAGTGCGAGAGATCGATCCGGTAGCGGTGCGAGAGATCCCTGAGGAGCCACTGGAGGCCACGGATCTGCTCCTGTGTCGGTTCCTCCTGCTCGAAGTTGCCGAGGAGCGCCACGCCGACTGTCCCGATGTTCGCGCAGTAGGCATGCCCGCCGATGACATAATCTCCGCCCGCCTTCCCCTCGAAGATCTGCCCGTCCTCGGAGATCAGGTAGTGGTAGCCGATGTCCCCCCATCCGAGCTTCTGCGTGTGGTACGTGTAGAGCGCGCGGATGCGGTCGAGCGGAGTGCGTGCATCCCCGTTCACCGTGATGGCGGTGTGGTGCACGACGATGAGTTTAACGGAGGGGGAGTACCAGAGCGGCCAGCGATATGCGCGACCCTGGCTATCCTCGGTGACGATCTTCGCTACCTTGAACTCTTGCGGGTAGAGCTTCTGTGCCTCCTCGCAGGCCTTCACGCGCTCCGAAACTGTCGTCGTCTCGTCCGGTGCCACGACGACATTCGTGTCTGTTGCAGGTTCCTCATTTCCTTTGAAAAGCAGGGAATCATCCGCACCCCATTCGCTGCGGGGAATGATGCGGCTCCCTGCAGCTTCCACATGCTCGACTTCGAGCAGGAGGAAGAAGCAGCTGAGGAGCACGGCGGGAAAAACACGTCGCATCGTGGCGGGGAGTATAGCGGATGAAGGTGGAGGTGAGGGGAAGGAGGGCTTACCTATATCCCTCATCCTCATCCTCTCCCTCTTTTTTATCCCCGCAGAAGGGCTTCATATGCGTTCGTCATTCTTTCGAGGGTGAACTTCTCCAGCGCGGCACACTTCCCGGCATGGCCGAGGGCAAGGCGCTGCTCGCGCGGAAAAAGTGAGCGAATGGCATCCCGCAGGGCTCCGGCATCATCCGCTCTCACGACGAGTGCCTCCTTTCCCGCAGCGACGTGCCGCGCGATGCCGCACGCGTCCGTCACGATGGCGGGAATGCCGAGGAGCATCGCCTCCGCGGCCGCGAGCCCGAAGGGGTCGTGCGTGCGGGAGGGCAGAACGAAGAGGTCAAGCGAACGGTAGAACGTGCCGATATCGGGGATATCCTGCACGAAGGAAACGCGGTCCGAGAGCCTGCGCTCGAAGACGATTTTGTGGAGGTAGCCCTCTTCCCTTCCCCTGCCGACGATGGTGAGAGTGACTTCAGGGAGATCACTCACGGCATCAATGAGGACATCCACGCCCTTGTCTTCGGTGAGGCGCGCGATGCAGCCGAGGCGGAGGTTGGTTCTCTGTGGTGTAGGGGAGAGGGCGTAGGGCGTAGGGACGAGTCGCTCGGCATCGATCCCATTCGGGATGGAGACGACGTGTGCCGGGTCCCAGCCGAGTGCGAGGTAGAGATCGCGGCTCAGGTCCGAGACGACGACCGTCGTCACGTCCTGCGAGAGTTCCCGGAGCCGCGGGAGCCATGGATTCTTCGTGAGCCAGCGTCCCACACCGTCGTGTTCGATCCAGAGGATGCGGATGCCGTGCGCGCGGGCGAGAGGGGTGAGGAGGAGCTTCTCGGAGAGGCTCAGCATGCAGATGGCTTTGAGGTCACTGAGCTCCGCAAGCGCCGCAGCGAGCTTCCGCTCCATTTGCTTCTTCCGCAAAAAGAAGAGAGCCACTCCCCACTTCGTCACGGGCGGAACACCAATGGAGAGCTCCGCTGCAGGAAGACCCTCTTTGCGGCAGAGGTCGAGGAGAGTCGGGCAGCTGCCAAGGAAGGCGACGGCATGTCCGCGGGACCGGAGTCCCTGCATGAGTGAGAGCGTCTGCACCTCCGCACCGCCGTAGCGGCTCTCCAGGGGAAAACGCGTAAAGAGAATGCGCATCGTCTCCTATTGTCGCAGGTTCCTCTTCAATAGACTACCGTGCTCATGGCGAAATACGGCAATGCCCGTTTCCTGCGTGGCAGAGATATCGGCTCTCCGGTGAACGATAAACAGATCAGCCTCGCTGATAAACATGTTTGATGCGCTGCCGGCAGATATTCAGCTTTTTCTGGAGAAGGTACGGAGAACAGCCCGGGGGACGCTCAAAAGTGGACGGGGGAATTAAAGATGCTCACTCCGAGACGATGGAGTGCAGGAGCTCCGAGGCGGCGGACGCAGACTGGCTCTTCGTATCGATGACGTGGTCGAAAGTTTTCTGGGCCTTCAGGCTCCTGCCGAGGTACACGGAAGTGAGCTCCTTCGGGAAGGACTCCTGCACCGTGTCGATCATGTGGGCGGAAGGGCAGGTGATCACAACATTGAATCCCTCCTTAAGCGCCTCCTTGGCGCACTCGCAGGCGATGAGGAGCGCGAAGAATTCCCCCATGCCGATCACATCGTCCTCGTCCTGCGCGTTCTTCAAATCTTCGAGCGCGAGGTGACGCCAGTCGGGGTGCCCTGAGAGGAACTCATCGACGATGAGCCCGCGGGCCATTTCCGTTGCTCCACTGAGAAGGAGGACCATAGGTTCGGTGTGGGTATCAGAATATATTACCACAAATTGACCATTTTAGGAATGGTCCGGGAAGCCCATACTCAAGCCAAACTTTCGGATGATGTCCTTGTTTTATGCTGCCGTCATCAGGGAGTCCGCAAGCTCGCCCTCGAAGTCGGGTTTGCTGAGGGTGAGCGCCCGATTCGCGCCGTTCGCGAGGGCATCCGGCGAGGCTTCCTCCTCGAAGGAGGCGCCGCCGCGGGCCGTGGCAAGCACGATGCAGGCGAGGAGGTTCTTCCGCCGGAGCGAACGGATGACTTCCCCGCCGTTGCCGTCCCCCAGATCGTAGTCGATGACGCCATAATCGATCTGATCTTCTCCGAGAAGGTCGATGATCTTCTGCGCCTCCACCGCCGAGGTCGCCTCGATGATCTCGCTCTCCGGGTGGGCCCCCTTCGCGAGCTCCGCGAGGTAGCCGCGCTTCTCCGGGAGGTCGTCTGCGACGAGGGTGAGAGAGTGGGGCGTAGGGGGTAGGAGGGGTGTTTTCATTGTGATGGTTCCGCTGGCAAAAGCTTCCGTTGGAAATGCGGAACGAAACAGGAAACAGCTTTTGAGCTTGGAATACGGCAAAAAGAACACGCATGGAACTCTCGCGCCGCAGAGGGCAACATGGGAAGAAGCGCACGCGGATCTCTACCCAATCCTCTCCTGTCCTCCCATATACGCCCGTAGCACCTCCGGGATCGTGATGGAGCCATCCTCATTCTGATAGATCTCGAAGAGCGGAATCAGGATGCGCGGGGAGGCGATGCAGGTGTTATTCAGCGTGTGGACGAACTTCTTCTTGCCGTCCTTGTCCTCGTACTTGATGTTCAGCCGCCGCGCCTGGAAGTCGCCGAGGTAGCTGCACGAGTGTGTCTCGCCGTAGGCCTTCCTGCTCGGCATCCATGTCTCGATATCCTGCATGTACACCTTGCCGCGCCCCATGTCCCCCGTGCAGATATCCAGCACGCGGTACGGGAGCTTCAGGGCCTGCAGCACCTCCTCCGCATTCGTGCGGATCTCCTCGAACATCTTGAGTGCCTTCTCCTCACTCGCCTCGCAGAGCACCACCTGCTCCACCTTCTCGAACTGGTGGACACGGTAGAGGCCTTTCGTGTCCTTGCCGTAGGTGCCGGACTCCCTGCGGAAGCAGGAACTGTATCCGCAGTAGCGCGTGGGCAGGGCTGAGAGCGGGAGGACTTCGTCCTTGTGGTAGCTGCACACGGAAACTTCCGACGTGCCGATGAGGTACAGGTCGTCCGGCTCGATCTTCTCGCCGCGCTTCGCCTGCGGTCCCACCGCGTACGTCTGCTCCTCGGCGCCCGGGAAGAACCCCGTGCCCATCAGGCAGTCCCAGTTCGCCATGAGCGGGGGATTGAAGAGCGTCCAACCCTTCTTCACGAGCGCGTCGACGGCGAAGCGCATCACGGCCATCTGCAGGCGCGCACCGTCACCCTTCAGGAAGTAGCTCCGTGCTCCGGCGAGCTTCACCCCGCGCGGGATATCGAGGATGCCGAGTGCCTCGCCGAGCGTCACGTGGTCCTTCGGATTCTTCACCGTGAGCGCGGCCGCGGGGTCACCCCACTTCTTCACTTCCTTGTTCCCCTTGTCGTCATTGCCCACGGGCACGCGCGGGTGGGGGATGGTCGGGATTTGCAGGTACATCTCCCGCCAGACTTCCTCCGTCTTCGCGAGATCCTCCTCCTTCGTCTTGATCTCCTCAGAGAGCTTCTTCATGTCCGTGAGCGCCGTCTCTTTCTCCGTGCCCTTCAGGGAGGGCATGCGCTTGCTCACCGCGTTCTTTTCCGCGCGCATGTCATCGAGCCGCTTCTGCGATTCGCGTCGCGCGGCATCGAGCGCGAGGAACTTCGGGATGGAGACGGCGATCTTCTTCTGGTTCGCCGCTTTCTCGTAGGCGTCGGGCCTTGCCCGCAAATCATCAAGGTCAATCATGCGTCCAGCTTAGCGCAGATTGCCCCCGGAGCCAGAGACCTCCTAAGGCTTTTGTGTCGGCGGAATGACGCAGGTAAACGTCATCCCGGGCTGGTCGTCTTCTTCGTTTTTCTCCGCGCGGATGGAAGCTCCGAAGTACTGTTTCAGATTCGCGCGGAGGTAGGTGAGGCCCATTCCCGTTCCACCGAATCCCTGCGTGGTGGTCATGCGAGGCTCGAAGAGCTTTTTGGGGTCCATCTCCCCGATACCAGGGCCGTCATCGCGCACCATGAGCTGCACGCTGCCGTTGCTTCGGGGGATGATGGTGACGAGGAGCTTCGATCCTGTCTTTTTCTGCTCCATCACTTTGAGCGCGTTCGTCACGAGTTCCGAGAGGACTTCGACGATGAGTCCGGCATTGGGGATATTCGGCTCCGTCTGTAACTCTGTTGGCTGAGGGGTGGAGAACTCAATCTGGTACTGGTGATGCTCAATATTGAGTACGTGATGAATGACGTCATGGAAGTGCCGTTCCACCTGTCCGGTGATTGCGACGAAGCTTCCCGGAGCGAAGATGGCCTCTTCTGCTTTCGAAAATTCTTCGAAAAAACATGCACGCGAAATGGAGTATCCCTCCAGGAGCGATTCGTAGCGCTTCCTGGTGTCGATGGTGCCCGTCCCCCCGAGTTCCGTGAGGATGAGCTCCCGGCATTTCTCCGCAAGAGGTCGGTTTTCGGCATCGAGCGCAGCCGCAAGACTCTTGCAGTAGGGTGACACGTACATGTGGAGGTACTTGGGACAGTGGTGGGCGATTTCCGCCATGGCGAAGGCGCTGGCCGCCCCCAGCGCTTCCCCAGTGCTGCGTTGGATGGCGTGGAGAAGGTTGGAGGTCCTTTCGACGATGTCATTAGCGCGTGCATGCCAGGAGTGTGCTTGGGCGGCAGTGGGGAGTCCCGGCTCCAGAACCCCGACAATTTCCGTGACGAGCACCTGCGCATCGGCGAGGGGGCCGCGCTCGAGTGCGGGAATCAGGACCTCATCCACGAGACGCTCCTGACTGCGCTCGATCGGCTCCGTCGGGGGACGGATGAACGAAGCCATGAGTGCGGCGGCGTGCGTCATTTCCCGCTCTGCCACCGTGCCTGGTTGTGTCACATCCTGTTCCCCTTTCTCCGGGGTGTGAGGGGTGTGTGATTCTTCAGGAGGGATGTTTGTTGCCATGGGAGCTCGAAAACTCTCAGGAGGGAGAGAGAGGAAATTGAGCGTGCATG
>JAQUNQ010000062.1 GCA_028717505.1 Candidatus Peribacteraceae bacterium | reverse complement strand
TATATCCACTTCCGAGAGGATCATCTCCATACGGAAGGGTGAAGTGCCGAGAATTGTGATGGAGTGGTCGATGTTATCGGGATCGCCCGTAAATTCTCCGAGCTTGAAGTCCACCTTGTTGATGGTCCCGTCGGCCGGGGCGCGGATGATGGAATCCTCCAGCTTCGCGCGTGCCCGGCTGAGGCTCGCGTAGGCGGAATTCACGCTCGCGCGGGATGCCGCGATGGTCGTGGTGCGCGGGCCGGCGATCTTCAGGGCCAACTGGGCTTCCTGGGAGCGGAGTGTCGCCTCGTAGGTAGCGATGTCCGCGGTGGCGGACTTCTCCGTGTTGATGGCTGTCGTAAGTGTGGCCTCCTCCGTCGCGATGAGTGTGTCGTAGCTCGCAGTGGAGGTCTGGAGCGTCGAGATCGACGTATCGAGTCCGCTCAGCGCGGTCTGTGCATTCGTTCTTCCTGTGGAGATCGTGGTTTTGTGCTCCTCGCGATTCGCGATGGAGAAACTGTCCGTGACCGGGAGCCCCGCAATGAGGTTGTAAGCCTGGTTCATAACATCCGCGACATCGGCGACCGCAGGACGCGCATCACGGATGGCAGCCACTGCCTGTTGGTAATCTGCAAAGCTACTCATGTTTCCGAGGAGCTGATCCATTTCCCCCTGTGCTCTCGTCCACGAGGCGCGGAATGCGAGATAGGCACTCTGGGAGAAGAATTCGACGTAGTACCGCACGACAGGATCACCCACAAAGACATCATTGAGGGATTTCAGAGCATTATCGGCGGTCGTGAGATACTTCGTGTAGTTGCTTGCAGCCGACTCGATGTCGCTCGCGAGATTGATGGAAGCTTCCTGCTTGAGTGTCTCGAGCTTCTGCTCGCTCACTTTTCGCTTCTCCTGCGCGCCTGCGAGCGTCGTCCGCGCAGCCTCGAGCTGTGCGCGCTTGTTCGCGACATCCGCCTGAGCGATGGTGATATCCTCCGGGCGCGTCCCTTCCTGGAGCTCCCGAAGGTTTGCCTGTGCGGATGCGAGCTGGGCGGCAGCAGATGCGACATCCGCGGCGAGCGCATCATTTCGGAGCTTCGCGAGTTCCTGTCCTGCCGTGACTTTGTCCCCCTCCTTCACGAAGACTTCCGCGATGATCCCCGTCGTGGGGAATTTGAGATTCAGATCACGGTCGGAGGTGATGGTTCCCACAGCCTCTACCCTCTGCACGAGGTCTCCGCGGGTCACCACAGCCGTGATGTATTCTGGAGCAGCCGGCTTGAAGATCGCCCACAGGAGCAGGATAAACAAGAGAGCGACGACTCCGAGGATGGGCGAGAGAATGTAGTGCCGCTTCACGAAGCCGAGGCTCCGCTGCCACAGCGCCGATGGGAGAGATCGCCAATTTGGCATGTTAATTGATTATACACCATTAAATTGAATAAAAGCAAGAGTCTCTCCCATCCTTCTTTAATGTATAAAAATCGTGTCATTTCTAGCGTTTCTCCTACAATTCTGACTCACATGGCTTCGTCACCCTCTCCGAAGGCCGTCCGCCGCCGCCCTGCGGTCACGGCCGGGGCCAATCCGGCACCCTACGCCGTCGGAGCGGAACGCGGGCTCTCGGAGGAGCTCATCCGGAGAATTTCCGGCCAGAAGGGGGAGCCAAAATGGATGCTGCAGCACCGGCTGCAGAGCTTCCGTGTGTTTCAGCGAATGCCACTCCCCGCATGGGGGCCAGATCTCTCAGCTCTGCCTCTCGATGACATCATCTACTACGCCCATCCCGGTGTGGAGGAAACGGAGGACTGGGGCGAGGTGCCGGAGGAGATCCGCCGTGTCTACGATCGCCTCGGCATCCCTGAGGCGGAGCGCAAAGTGCTCGCGGGGGTAGGCGCGCAGTACGAGAGCGAAGTCATTTATCATCGGCTCAAGGAGCAGTGGAAAGCACAGGGGGTGATCTTCCTCGATCTCGACGACGCGCTCCGTCTCCATCCTGCTCTGGTGCAGCGTTTCTTCATGAAGTGCGTGCCACCGACGGATCACAAGTTTGCGGCTCTGCATGGGGCTGTCTGGTCGGGGGGCACCTTCCTCTACGTGCCAGCGGGTGTCACGGTGACTGAGCCGCTACAGGCGTACTTCCGGATGAATGCGCGGAACATGGGGCAGTTCGAGCACACGCTCATCGTGGTGGAGGAGGGTGCGCAGGTGCACTACATCGAGGGATGCTCCGCTCCGAAGTACGGGAGTCATGCGCTCCATGCGGGGTGCGTGGAGATCTTCCTGAAGCCCGGTGCGCGCATGCGCTACTCCTCCGTGGAGAACTGGAGCCGCGACACGTTCAATCTGAATACGAAGCGTGCCATCGTGGAGCGCGGCGCGGTGATGGAATGGGTGGGGGGGAATCTCGGGAGCGGCGTAACCATGCTCTATCCGTGTTCGATGCTCGTGGGGGAGGGGGCGCGGTGCGATCATTATGGGGTGGCGTTCGCCGGCAAAGGCCAGTGGCAGGACACGGGGGCGAAGATTTACCACATGGCGCCGCATACCTCGAGCAACGTGGTGAGCAAGTCTGTGAGTAGAGACGGGGGGAGAGCGGTGTACCGCGGGACGCTGCGCGTGACGCCCGATGCGCGTAGCGCGACGGCGCATGTTTCCTGCGATGCCCTCCTCCTCGATGCCACGAGCCGCACCGAGACGATCCCGGACATGCAGGTCCGTACGGAGGACATCACCATCGCGCACGAGGCGACGGTGGGAAAACTCTCCGCGGAGGATATCTTCTACCTCACTTCCCGCGGACTCACCGAAGAGGAGGCAAAGGCCATGATCGTGAATGGCTTCATTGAGCCGATCGTGCGGCTCCTCCCGCTGGAGTACGCGGTGGAGATGAACCGGCTCATTGAGCTGCAGATGGAGGGGGCGGTGGGGTGAGAATGCTGTTATGAACAGCGGTGATTCCGTCGAATCGCCAAAAAGACGAATATTTCAAGAATCTCTTGGAGAATTGACAATTCTCTATATTTCTTTACAATGAGCAACTTTCTCCTGTTCCTTCGCAGCACCGCACACCCCCAGAAGCTTCCTCGCCCTTTGCGAAGGAAGAGAGAGCTGTTGGGGGTTCAATCAAGTTTCAAGAACGAGGTCAACCATGCGTTGCAAAGTTGCGTTGGGGATTCTGTGGCTGCTTGCAGCCACCTGTTTTGCGGGGGAGCCAGTGAAGAAAAAGGTCTTGCCATTGCCCAAGGCGGCACCCGTTTCACCCGAGTCGAATGCGCTGCGCCTCACGAGGCTCGAGCGCGACGTGGCTCAAATGAAGCGGGACGTGAGTGAGATCAAAAAGTTCCAAATTTCACTCATGGCAAAGACCGATCGTCTCCTCGCGCTCGCGGAAGCGGGCAAGAAGGAAGCCGACGGGAAGAAGGCGGCTACCGAGAAATCGTGGCAGGAGGCGGAATGTATCGCCTTCAACACGACGCGGGGGAAATTCCTCTTCCGTCCCGACCCCGGCAATCCTTATGCGCCGCCCCAAGTGGTTGTCTTCCTCCCCGATCGTTCATGGGAGTGGAAGTCGGTCACCGATGGCTGCCAGCGGGATGGACCGGCCAATGGAGAGTTCGATGGATGGCATCACGTCTGGTTCAATGGGTCCAAGCCTGTTGCCGCTCGTGATGAGATCCCGCGGATTCTCGAGAAAATCGATGAATATGCCAGCTGGAAGGAAAAGCTGGCGAAGAAGAAATAGGTAGATTGCGAACCAACAGCACGTGGCTCCCCGCCACGTCGTGATCTACCCCCTAGGTGCTGGCGCAAGACGCGACCGGCACCTAGATTTTATCTGTAAAAAGTTGTACAATATAAGAAACAACAAACCCATGAGATTCCGCCCGTTCGAGCGCCTGCGCAACAGATTTCAGGAGCGGCGCACGCAAGAGTGCATCCCGCAGACGCAGGAGGATCTCACGGAACTCCAGCAGGAGGTCGACCGCATGCGCGAGCAGAAGGAGAGGCAGCGAGAGGAGCGGTGGGAGATGAGCCACCAGCTCAATGACGGTTGGCACCAGTACCTCCTGAAGGATCCCGGACGTGCGATCACCTTTGCCTACCACGCGGAACATGCGCAGGCTTCGTTCGTCATCGAGCCCAATCTGCTGCACATGCCATACGATGAGAACTTTGAGATCGCGCGGCACACGCTCAATGGCGAACAGTATGTGGTGATCAGCGCACGGGGGCCGTACGTGGGGGCGGGCATCGCGCTCTCCGCGGAGGGGCTCCCCCCGCAGACTTTCCATCTGGGAGACGACATCCCCGCGGTACAGGAGCAGGAAGTCTCGGAAGAGGACGTGCAGCAGCGCATTGCCAGCCTCGATAAATTCATCGCGGACCCTGCGAGTGATCCTGCACAGGTGGAGATCGCGAAGATGCTCCGCGAGGCGCTCACCACCACGGGCACGCTCAAAGCGCAGCAGGAGGAACGGATCCGCACGCTCGAAGCGGAGCTTGCGAAAATTCGGGAAGAAGGGCTTCCCCCCGTCGAGCAGGACAAGAAGAAATAGACTCAGGCGGCAGACTCCACGAGGACGTCCGGCAGACGAAGTTCTTCCATGAAGGTTCGGATCCGGACTGCCATGAGGAGGAGCTCGGCATGCCTTGATGCCTCATCAGCTCTCTGCGCTTCCTGGGCAAACTCGTCGAGTTTGGCTTGCAGTCCTTCCGCGCGGTACCTCGCGGTGGCATCTCCATCTTGGGGGTACAGCTGGTCGAGAGCGGCCTGCGCATCAGCGAGTGCCTTGTGTACATCATCGATCGGAGGCATGGTGCCGCGCCCACTCCATTCCGGCATCTCGCCATTCGGCGATCCGGTGAGGGTACCGCGAACAGTGTCTTCATCACCCGTGAACGACTCTCGGTTCTCTGCGACCATGCTAAGCTGGGGAAGGAAACGATGGTAATCTATACTATATTTATTTCTTTGCAAGTATTTCTCTGAGCCCCTCCAAAGCCCCTTCCCGGCGCATCGTCCTCTCCCGAGGAGAGGCGGGAGAACAGCCGATCACCCTCGTGCCGGGCGTGCGGGAGCGGCGGCTCGTGGTCGTCGTCCGCGCGGGTGCGCGCGCCTCCGTCTTGCTCGATCTCCGCAAAGTCTGCACGCACGCACTCACCGTCATGCTGGAGCGCGGGGCGGAGCTCTCCCTCCGCGTGCATTCCGGCAGTCGCACATCTTCCACACTCGTGCAGACGTGTACCGTCGCCGCGCGTGCGCGGCTCCAGTGGCAGAATCTCACGGAGGGGAATGTGCAGCAGTCCCTCGCCATCCGCGTGACGGGGGCGGCGGGCCATGCGGAGGTGCGTTGGGCGGCACATGCGAAGAAGCGGGAGACGCAGGAGCTCTCCGCGCACGTACTCTTCGCCGCGCCGCGCGGGAGCGGCGAGACGGAGCTCCGTGCTGCGGTGGAAGAACATGCGATCACTCTTCTCCGCGGGAAGGTTGAAGTGGCCCGCGGGGCGAAGGGGACGGAAACGCACCTCACGGAGCAGGTGCTCCTCCTCGATCCCACGGCGAAAACCGATGCCGTGCCGGAGCTCTCCATTGCGACCAACGAGGTGAAGGCGGGGCACCGTGCGACGATCTCGAAGATCTCCCCCGAGGATCTCTTCTACCTCGCGTCGCGCGGGATCCCGGCGCGGGAAGCGCGCAGGATGTATGTCGAGGGGTTCCTCGGAGAGCTCTCCCCACTTTAAAACCGGCCTGCGAGGGAGCGCAGACCGGAAGGGTGCCCGTCCTTTCAGCGGGCGTTATCGGCTGGTCGCCTCGTTTCCGGGGCTTTGAGGCAGCCGCCGATGTAAATGATACTTTACCTCCTTTTCACAGGAATACAAGTGCCCTCCTCTGCTTTCCGGCGAGGGCTCTTTCCGTTTTTTTCGGAGTGTATACTGCAGATGTTCCCTCCCCCCCTCTCCATGGTCGGACCCGAGTCACCGAAGAAAGAGCCCACCTTCCGTGATCATTTGAAGAAACTCAAGGACAAGCTCAAGCCCGCCATCGATGAAGGGAAGGCGGGGCTGAGGGAAGCCGGCAAGCACACGAAAGAAGCATGGAAAAAGTCTGCGCCGGCCAGGAAGGAACTGGCAGATGAAGTGAGAGACCACGGTGGCAAGCTCTTGGAGCAGGGGAGGAAGAAAGGCAGTACGATGATGGAAGAGGGAAGGAAACGTCTGGAGGATTTGAAGAAGAAGGTCTTCAAGAAGAAAGAGGCGCCGGAAAAGAAAGAAGGAGGCGCGAAGTAACCGTTAACTTTTTCTTCCTCAGTTCACCTGCGCGAAGAGCACGACGTAATTTTTACCATACGCCTTCGCGCACTTGGGGCAGGTGGTGTAGGAGAAGTAGAGCTTCTTCAATTCCTTTCCCTTCCCCTTCATGTACTGCGTCATTTCCTGCGCCCAGGTTCC
>JAQUNQ010000061.1 GCA_028717505.1 Candidatus Peribacteraceae bacterium | reverse complement strand
GATCTGTGCGCTTGCCGAGAGGTTGCGAGAAGTACGTTTCATAGTCATGCTTGAGGTACCCCATTTCCTCGAGGCCCATGCGCAGATCGTAGAGCATCCAGAGGGAACCCGTGAGGAGGAGAAAGGAGAGGGTGGCGCCGCGGATGCGTCGCGGGTCCCGTCCTTTCAGGACCCGGAGTGCGAGGAGGACGAGACCGGCGCCGCCGAGAAGCAGGTAGAAGATGCGGTTGGCTGAAATGGCGAACGGCGGCTCATGATCGAAGAGCTGCGTGCGCGCGAGCGGCGAGAAGGTGAGGAGCGGTCCCCAGAGGAAATTGATGGAGTAGGAGCGCATTGCGTCGAAGGTCCAGAAGGTCTTCCATGCCTCCCGCGCTTTCTCGGGCACACTCCATCCCTGGAAGGAAATGGTCTGGAGTGTCACATCCACCGGCTCATGGAAAGAGATGCCAATCTTGTCGGCGTAGCGGTCCCAGCCATTGAAGTACGCGGTGTTCATGGCGAGGGTGGCTGGTCCGTCTTGTTTGACGAGCGTGAAGGGGATCTGGTGGAAGGTTTTCTCACCCTCCCCGTGCGCATGCCAGAGGAGCGCCCCCTTCGTATCGCTGCGCACGAGAAAGGTCAGTGTGACGGCGTCGACGCCGTGCTTGGGGGAGAGTGTGGTCGCGAGGGAACCGGGCACGGCGCTCCGGAGGAGGAGACCCTCCCGCGTCGGCTCCACGCGCTCGAGGCCCGTTCCCTGCCAATTCTGCTCGATGCGTCCCCCGCGGAAGTCGAACAGGGACTGCTCTTCCGCGTGAACGGAGAGAGGCAGGAGGAGGAGGGCGAGGAGGGGAAGGGCACGACGGAGCACGGAAGGATTGTACCACCGCTGTGCCTCCATGAGGACTCAGGCGGCGGTTTCCTTCGCCACTTCGATTTCCTGCGGCCCGTCGCTGATCACCGCTTTGATGCGTCGGACGCCTGCAGACGAGCTTTCTTCTTTGAGGATCTTGAAGGTGCCGATCATGCCCGTCCGCGCCACGTGCGGCCCGCCGCAGATCTCCTTGCTGAAGTCGCCCGCGCTGTACACCTTCACCTCTGCGCCGTACCGCGCGTCGAAGACGCCGATGGCTCCCTCCTTCTTCGCGCCTTCGACGCTCGTGACATGGTAAGAAACCGGCAGGTCGGCCCGGATGGCTTCGTTCACGAGACGTTCCACTTCCGCGATCTGCTCCGTGGTCATCTTGTCCGGATGCGAGAAGTCGAAGCGGAGCCGTTCGGCCGTGATGTTGGAGCCCTTCTGGAAGACATGATCGCCGAGGACCTTCCTGAGCGCGGCATTGAGGAGGTGCGTGGCGGTGTGGAGCTTGGTCGTCTCACCCGAATGATCCTGCAGCCCACCCTTGAACTTCTGCTCGGCCCCTGCCCGCGAGAGCTTCTGGTGTTCCCCGAATGCTGCTTTAAATCCTGCTTCATCCACTGAGAGGCCACGCTCTGTCGCCATCTCTTTCGTCAGTTCTAGTGGGAAGCCGTAAGTGTCGTACAAATGGAAGGTAGTGATGCCATCGAGAATTTTTGAAGTGTCTGCGGCCGCCTTCTCAAATCGTTTCAGCCCTTCTGCGAGCGTCTTGCTGAATTGGATCTCCTCTTGATGCAGCGTATCCGCGATGTCCTTCGCATGCTCCCGGAGAGCGGGATAGGCGGCGGCATACTGGGTGATGACTTCCTCTGCGATAGCCTCGCAGAAGCCGAGGTCGGTGTTGTCGATCTGCCGCGCCGAGCGGATGGCCCGTCGGATGATGCGGCGGAGGATATATCCCTGATCCACATTCGAGGGTTTCACGCCATCGGCGATGATGAACGTCGCAGCTTTTAAATGATCTGCGATGATGCGCGCGTGGCGCAGCTGCTCCTCGCTCGTCGGATCACGGAGGGCTTTCCCGAGGATCGGTGCCATGCGATCCGTCTCGTACACGCTCTTCACGCCCTGTAGCACCGCGGCGGCACGCTCGAGGCCCATTCCCGTGTCCACGTTCTGCTGCTTCAAGGGCTCGAATGTGCCTTCTCCTGTCTTGTTGTACTGCATGAAGACGTCGTTCCAGATCTCCAGCCACTCCGCCTCATGCGTGGCGGGATTGCCGCGCGGCTTTCCCTCGCCCACCCAGTAGAACATCTCCGTGTCCGGTCCGCAGGGTCCGGTCTGGCCGGCGGGTCCCCACCAGTTCATCGCCTTCGGCAGGAAGCCGATGCGCTCGCGGGGGAGGCCGAGCTTCTCCCAGATCCTGGCGGATTCCTCATCCTTCGGCGCGTCCTTGTCACCGGCGAAGCACGTCACGGCGAGCATATCCACGGGGATGCCGAGGCACCGCTCCGATGTCAGGAATTCGAAGCTCATTTGGATGGCCCCCTCCTTGAAGCAATCTCCGAGGCTCCAGTTGCCGAGCATCTCGAAGAACGTGAGGTGCGACGCATCGCCGACTTCATCAATGTCCTGCGTCCGGATGCACCGCTGCACGTCGCAGAGTTTCCTGCCTGCCGGATGCGGCTCGCCGAGGAGGTAGGGGACGAGCGGGTGCATGCCGGCCGTCGTGAAGAGGACCGTCGGGTCGTTCTCCGGGATGAGCGAGGCTCCCGGGATCACGGCGTGACCGTGCCCCCGGAAGAAGTCCAGGTACTGTTGCCGAATCTCGTCCGTCTTCATCGGGCGCATGCGGAAACGGAGTGTAGCAAGCGGCTCTCCCGAGCGCGAGTGCGAGCGGGCCGTTTTTCTCCCCGTCAAGACCTGCTCCTCGCCTTCAGGTCCTCGTACTTCTCGAGGTAGGACGTCCCGAAATCTCCGAGGAGCTTCACAGATGTCCGCCCGATCTTCTTCAGGCGGCAGAGGATCTTGCTCTCGCGCGGAGGGCACTGGTGCTGCTCCTTCCCGAGGACGCGCAGTCGCGAGAATCCCCACTTGAAGAGGAGATCCGTAATGTGCTGGACTTGGGCGCAGGCCTCTCCGGCGCGCTCTGCCAGACCAGGATGATTCTTTGGAGGCACGGCATCATTCATAGCATTAAACGGCTGTTTCTGCTAGAATAGAGAGGACACAAACATGACGAATCTCCTGCCCGAAGAGTCGCCGCGCCTTGGGATGATTCCCACTCCACGCACGTGGGTGGTGGCGGTCGTGACACTCCTCACCATTGTGGGCATCGGGGCCTTCCTCTATGTGCATAGCCGCCGTGTGCTCGATGGGATGATCAAGGAGCGGCTACAGGATGTTGCTTCCATTGCTGCCTCGGAGTTCCTCGGCGAGGAAGTGGAGCGCATCCATTCCCGCGAGGATATGGAGAAGCCGCTCTTCACGGGGATCGTGCGGCGCCTCCGGGACATTCGCGAGCAGGTGCCTGGCGTGCGCTTCGTCTACATTCTGCGCAGGACCGCGACGCCGGATGTTCTCGAATTCGTGGCCGATGCCGATTCGCTCCAGTCCTTTGAGGAGGCGGATGTCAATAAGAACGGCGTGCTCGATGCGGAGGAGGAGATTTCCTATCCGGGGGATCACTACTCCATCGCGGATATCCCCGCTCTCCAGGAGGAGGCCTTCCTTCGTCCGACCACGGATGCGCACATCGTCCATGATCAGTGGGGGTACACCATCTCGGGCTACGCGCCGATCCGCATGAAGTCCGGGAAGGTGGTGGCCGTCCTTGGCATCGACATGACGGCAGACGCGTATGCACGGCTCGTGCAGGGTATCTTCTCGGTGGAGTCCCTGCTCCTCCTTCTCTTCGGGGGGCTTCTCATCGCGCTCTACATCATTCTCGCGGAGAACAAGCGTCGAGTCCGCAGTCTCGAACAGCTCACCGACGAGCGTTCTTGGCTCATGCAGCTCATTCTCCATCAAGTGGGGATGCCCCTCACCATCTTCAAGTGGAGCCTCGAATCTCTTCAGGATGTCTGCCGGCAGGAGAAGAATCAGAAGGCGGAAGTTCGGGAAAACCTGACCATGATGGAGGAGGGGATCGCGCGCCTCGAGCATGTGACGGATGTGCTCCTTGCGGCGGATCGCGTGCAGGCAGGGAAATTCCGCCTCGAGCCGGAGCGTTTTCTCCTTCGCGGTCTCCTGGAGAGCGTGGTCGCCTCCCTTGAGCCACATCTTAAAAGGCGACAGCAGCGCGTTGATATCCTGGTGGAGGAGGATGTGTACCTGAAGCTGGATCGCAAGCTCATGAGTGGCGTCCTGCGGGAAGTGTTGGACAACGCCATCACCTACTCACCCACGAACGGCACCATCGCCGTCCATGGGCATCGGCATCTGCACCATGTGGAGATTCGCGTCGTGGATAGCGGAAGCGGCATCCCGAAGGATGACATGTCGCGCATCTTCCATCAGTTCGCCCGCGGCTCGAATTCCTCGAAGTATGATCCGAACGGCACGGGTGTCGGCCTCTACATCGCCAGGGGCATCGTGGAGCGCTGCGGCGGCTCCATTCACGCGGAGAGTGAGGAGGGGAGGGGCACCACCATCACCATCACGTTGCCCTTGCGGTGACCAGGGGTTCTTGCGGGCCCCTCTCTTTGTCATGGCCATCGTGTCGGTGCCCATTGCCATGCTTTCCGAACACGGGTTTTGGAGTTGCCACCTTTTGTTTATTGATTTGCTGTGTGGCGAGGGGACTCGGGAATGATTCGACGAAGCGAAGATATGCCTCGGCGCGCAGCTCACCATTGTTCCTTCCTTCGCCGGATTGTCCTTGAGACCAATGGTTGCGGTGTGCCTTTTCATGCTCTTCCTGTCTCAGACGCGCTGCTTCATCCGTTGCTCTCTGGATGATCGAACGAGCTCGTTGCTGCAGCGCCCTCACATGCTGGAGGAACGAGCAATTGAAGAGGAGCCGACGGTGCTCCACTTGTTCGAGAGTTGCGAGCGCGGGCGTCAGCGCTTCAAGGATGGTGGCATGTTTTGGGGGAGGGGGGAGCGTGAGGCAGGAGAAATCCTCCGCGATGCGCATCGGATCGCTCTCTGTCGGGAGTGCCGCCAAGGAAGCATCCACCAAGAGATGTTCCACTTGTCCGCGGTGGTGCGGGGGCTGGTGGAAGAGCATGCGGATGCGGTCGCCGGTTTCCTCGCGGAGTCGTCGCAGGAAGGGGCGCTGTATTTCTTCAATGCAGGAAGAAATGTATCGTATCTGCTCACTATGATTGAGAGGAAGGAGCAGGGGCTTTTTTTTCGTGGAGGGAAGCGTGGCATCCAGCTGGTTTATTTCACTCCGTTGCTGGTGCACTGCCTGGAGGCGGGTCGCGAGGAACGCGGCGAGTTCCTCTCGCGGCAGGCAGTGCCGGAGAACGTCCAGGAAGGAGCAGTGGCTGCTCTGTCGCAGCGTGCTCAGTACCTGCGCACAGCGCTCCTGCCCGCACGAGGGATGCTCGATGAGCCCGCGGAGCAATCCGCCGCTGAATTCATCGAGACGGAGAAGGTGCTCCTGCCGTTGGAGCGTCTCGAAAGGACCGATGACACTCTCCCGCTCCTGCTGGAGTTCTGCGATGGTCGGGTGCGCGCCGTTTTTCATCACTACTGTATCCTCGTCTTCTCTCACATGATTTTCTGGTGCTATGCGGTTTTCCAAGGTCCGCAACATGATACTGGAAAAGTGCAATCTGTCAATACTCTGGTATATCCGCCAGAGGATCGGGAATTTGTGCAACCTGTAACCGTCTGCGACAGCAGTGCAAAGGCGAGTTGGCACCCTGATTCCTTTACGGCGTGGGGAGGATCTCTCGCACTCAGTAAGTGTTGTTCAAAAAATGAACAGGAAAAGTGCCCTGCGCGGAGGGGTGATTGACCCGCCCGAAAACGGCGCCTACAAGAGGGCATCTTTATGAGCACCATCACGTCAGTCGGAGGCACCGCGGAGACGTCATCCCCCACGATGGTTGCAGACCGGCATATCTCTGATGGTCTCTCGCGGCCGCTTGCTGAACGCATCATTGCAGACGCCCTGCGCAGTCCCGAATCATTGGAGCAGGTGCACCCCTTTCTCCGCGCGCACCGGCAGTGGTTCCGCGGCGTGGTCATCGAACTCCTGAACCGCATCCCGCCGCTGCCGGAAGGGTTCACGGGAGATCCATGGAAGGATGTCCTCGCGCACGTGCCGGAATTCTTCGGGGATGCGGAGGTCCGTCGCGCGGCGCATCTCTTCCCCACCTCTGATTCGGTGGGTCTCGCCTGTCAGGAGCGGATGGGGAGATTCCGTCCGAATTATCCGCGGGAGGAACCTCTGGAGGGGGCTCCTCTCACGCAGGAGAGGCCGGCAAAGTACGTGAGCGGTCCACTCACGAATGGCAGAGCGCGGAAGGGGGAGTGCGATATCTGCGAAGCGCAGGCCGTTCTGCTCGTGCATGAGATGGTCATGCATGTGAGAGAGGAGGCGATCATGCAGTTGCGATCCTGCGATGACTGCACGCGTGA
>JAQUNQ010000060.1 GCA_028717505.1 Candidatus Peribacteraceae bacterium | reverse complement strand
GAGGCCGTCACACTTCACAAGGAAGGTTCCGCTACCAACGTTGCCGCTGGTCATCTGCACGCCGGCTGTTGTCCAAGGCGTACACGTGGCGCTCTGGGACGAGCCACCGACCTTGTTGTAGATCTTGAAGCCGTCGTAGGCCAAGTTCACGTTCGTGGCCTGCACCGTGAAGACAGCACCCGAGATGGTCGCCTGGTTCAGACCGTTCTTGGAGTTGCTGTTCGCGGCAGCCGTGAAGGTGAACGCGCCGATATCGGCAACGCCGCTCGGGACCGTGCCTGCGGCCGCGCCGCCATTGGTGATGGAGGCGATCTTGGAGAGGACAGCAACGTTGTAGCTGCCGACCACGCGGACGTTCGTCGCATTGGCGGACGAGCGGCCGATGAATACCTCTCCCTCCGCAATGGCGTCTCCGTCGTTACGACCGAGGTTGTTGCTGGACGCAACACCGCGTGCGCGGACGGATCCGGTTCCGGTGGAGTCGTTGGAGGCTGGCGTGTGATCGATGAAGAGCGAGAGCACATTCGCGCTCGTGGCACCCTGAACATCGGTCTTCACGCGCGGGCGGACATTGACTTTGATATCACTGCCCTTGGGCACCACCAACTGCTTGTTATCCATGGTGAAGCAGAAGGCTGTGGTGCCGGTGGCGGACGCCGGTCCGGGCTGGGCGTTGTTGACGCTCAACACGTCTGCGCTGCCGCAGCCGCCGGATGTGGCGAGGGGCGCCGTGCCGCCGTCCAGCCAGAGTTCAACGGCATCAAGCGAGGCGGCCGTGCTTCCCGAGGAGTTCAGCACGAGGTCCGTCACGTCGATGTCTTCATACTCGGCGTGGAATTTGAGCTTGAGGATCGATTCCCCGAGCGTGCCGGCAAGGAGCTGGCGCGGCCCGATGACGGAATCGCGCGTGACGAACAGATCACCCTGGTTCTTGAAGAACCATGCAGTGGAATCCGCCGTCGTCACGGTGATGTCACAGGTCGTGGAACACGTGCCATTGAGCTTCAGGCCGGAAAGGCTGGAGCCGTCGGCAAGTTTCTCGGCCTCGATGTACGTCACCGAAGATCCGGTGGCAAACGCGAGCTTGAGATCGTCACCCGTAATGGACGAAGCCACATCGGAGTGGACTTCAAAGACGACCGTCTGCTCCTTGGGCAGGACGTAACCGCCGCCTGCCAGCTCCGTGAAGGAGACCTGGCTGGACTGCGAGGTGACGCCATCCTCAAGGATGGTATCCACTGCGCGGTCACCGTCCGTATCCACCCAGAGCGCGTAGTTGTTTCCGTTCAGGAGGGATCCGGAGGACGCCTCAAAGACCGCCTTGGTAAAGAGCAGGTCCTCGGCCGAACTGGCTTTGGCTTCAAAGCGCAGCAGGTTGATGTCCTTGGAGTTCTCTACTGCGGAGTCAGCGTCTGCAAGGCCCTGCACGGCAACCGTGAGGCCGGCATCCACAACTTCCTGATTATTGCCGGAGATGGATCCGCGCGGGCGGACATCGCCGACCTTGTCTCCCGTGGAGATTCCCTCGACCTGCATCTGGAAAGCACGTGTTTGGGCGTCAGTAGTCGCATAGTCATATGTACCTCCCGTACCGAAGATGCCGCCGAAGTCACATCCCGTGGAGTTGGTGCCCAGAGAACCGCTGGAGAGGATGTGCGTGGGCTCGCCGCAGATAATCACCTTGAACTTGTCTCCATTCCCCGGGTGTGCACCCGAATTGGAGGTGAAGTCCACGCGGAACTGCCACGTCTGCTTCCCCTTCACGACAAAGTCGTCGAAGCGGTAGATCTGGTACTGACCCTTCACGGCTGTCGCGGCATTGCCGGACGTACCCGTGGTGGTCAGGCGGACGGCGGAAACCGTGCGACCCGTGGTCTTATTGCGGATTTCCACGCCTTCCATCATGTCGGAGATCTCATCCATCGAGTCAGCGGTCTTGGTGGAACCGCTTCCTCCGCCGTTTTCATTCATGTATGCGCCCGTGGCGGTCTGGCCAAGGATGGCGATGTAGAGGTTCTTGACATCGATATCTTCACCACCCGTGGTGAATTCAATGTTCGCGAGGACGGCATCATTACTGTCGCTCGTGAACTGCGTGGTGGCCGGGCCGTTGATGCCGATTGTGAATTCTCCGGCATCGATGGTCACGGGCGTGGCGTCATCATCCGGGATGGACACCTGCGAACCGTAGAGCTGGCCGTTCACGCCGTAGCCGTAGAGGGAACCGACCGCAAAGAGGTCGGAACTCTCCTCAAAGTGCATCTGAACGGACTTGTCCGCACCGCCCATGATATCCGCCACGATTTCGAGCGTGATCTTATCACCCTCGAGGATGGTGAACGGAGGATCAAAGACGAGCGTGATGAAGTCGCCCACGGTCTGGGCAACGGTGTTCGTGAGCACCGTTCCGTCCGTGCGGCGGATCGCGATGTTCACAAATTCCCCGTCGGAGGCGGAGCTGTTGTTCTCGAACGTGGCCGAGTACAGCGTCTGGTCCTCCGTGGAGTTGGCGTTGAGTTCGAACTTGCCGATCACAACACCCTTGTCACCAACTTGCACCTGACTGGGGTTCACGGAGCGGTAATCCACCGTGATGATACCACTCGTGACGGCGGCGACCTTGAAGGTCTCCCCGCGGAGCGGGAAGTTGCCGCGCACGTCCGCGGCATTGCTGGTCACATCGGACGGGAGCTCAACAACAAAGTTGTGCTCGCCCGCCGTGGCGGCCGTAGAGTTGAAGTCCGCCACAAGGTCCACCGTCACCGTCTCACACGGGTCGATGACCAGCGGAGAGGAGAAGCGGAGTTCGGCGGTCTGGTCCTGCGAGTCGATCGTGCGCTTGCGGGTCACGCGAGCGCCGTTCACGGCGGCATAGACGCCATCCACATCCGTGGAGGCGCCAAAGCCCTCATGGAGCATGGTGAGGTTTTCCACTTCCACCTTGTCCTTGCAGGACGCGGTGAAGTCAGCGGAGAGAACCACGACGCCGATCGCTCCCTTCGGGAGCGTGTCGCCGCGGGGGTTGCTGGAAGCAACAGAAACCTCCAGTTCGCCGTCACCCTTCACCATGGCGGAGTAGCCGGGGAAGGTATCGGTGTCCGTGATCTCCCTGCCATCAGCCGTCATCACATTCTCCACCGCAACGGTGTAGGTGTGTGCGGGGACCATTTCCTCGCCGAGCGTGAGCTCGACGGTGTCCTTGGCGATGAGCGATGCCGCATTGATCGGCAGCGCCGGGGAACCGGAAACCGTGTAATTGGCCTTGGTCTCGGCGGAAGCCTTGGTCACCTCTGCGGTGAACTCGACCTCGATCGTGACCTCGTCCACAGCCGTGACCGACTTGATGGCAGCCATGGCCTCCTCCGCGCCGCAGTCCACTCCATAGGAGAGGCCCTGATCAACACGATGGAGCATGACGACCATTTCCGCACGGTTCATGGTGTCGCTCGGGCGGACACGACCCGTAGAGTCGTCACCCTGCAGGACACATGCGTCCGCGGCGGCCTGAATGTCGGCCGTGTACCACTGGCCGGAGGGGTTATCGACGAACTGCGGAGCAGCGCCGGTATCCTCGAGCCCGAAGGCACGGACGATGAGGGCGGCAGCCTCCGCGCGATTGATGTTCGCAGCGGGGCGTGCGTAGCAAGGCTTGCTGCCGTAGCAGTTGCCGTCACCACGGACCCAACCCTCCTTGGCAGCCTCCTCCATGTAACTGTAGAACCACGCACCGGTCGCCACATCATTGAAGCTGGGGACCGCGGGCGGGGTGGAGAGGAGTCCACCATTGAGCATGACGATGAGTTTGACGAATTCTGCACGATTCGCGGCATCGCCACCACGGAAACGTGTCTGTGCGGAATCGAGGTAGCCGGCGTCCACAAAGGCCTGGACGGCATCCTCGTACCACACGCCAGACGCCACATCGCTGTACTTTGCGAACGCGGTGCCGACCGAGGTCAGCATCATCGCCGCAACAGACAGACCCGCGAGCGTCTTCTTAAAGCGGGAAATATCCATAAAGTATGGAATGAAGAGAAATAAAGACGAGAGAATAAAGAGGAAAGAGGAAAGCGATAATGGAATGATGTTTTGAAATGTGACGCAGCGGGAAAGCCTGTCTCCCTGCACTCTTGTGTGCGAGAATGAGCGATGCCACTCCACGCAAGCGGGAGGGGGTGCTCTTCTCCTTATATATAAAGAGGTGTCACGAGGACTAGGGAGATCCTTTTCAGACGGATTCTCCTGCGAGGGGAACGCACGACCCTGCAATTCCCATAGAAGGAAAGCAGAGTGTGAAACTTGTCCCGCCCCGCAAACGCGGGGCAAAGGCAAGGTGCCGACTTGTAAAAGGGCATAGACACGGATCTCGTTCTCCTTTCCTCGGGAGAAGCAGATCGCGGAGATCCTATGGAAATCTGCAGCAGGCTGCAAGATCTCACACGGATCCGTGCATCGAGGGAAACGCATAAGAGGGGTTCGCGTTACAGATGGGAGGAAAGCTGCCGCGTGCGATCCGAGCCTGCATTCCGCAGAGAATTTGCGGATTCTCCATGGTGAAACGTGTCAAAACACGCACTGCACTCGAAAAATCAGCAAAATGAATTCACCTTGAAGAATAGGGAAAATGTTTCAAAAAACATTCTTTTTGTATAATGAATGCAACAATTCGTAATTATCCCTAACACACATCCAAGTCTTTCATGCTCTTTGATACCGCCGAGTCAGCACCGGGAAAAGCTGTGGACAGGAATATTCCTGTCCCACGGTTTGCACACGACTTCTTAAATCTTCCTCACCTCCTGCTCACCACCAACGTCCCGCACTTCGTATCCCCGTTCCCGAATTTGAACACGCAACGCATCCGACTTTTTGAAATCTTTTTCTGCGCGAGCAGCGGCACGCGCATCGACAAGCTTCTGCACCTCGACAGGAATTTCCTTTCCCTCCTCCGGTTCAAAGCAGCCGAAGGTCTTGCGGACAGTCTCGATGAACGCCTCCAAACCGTTACATGACAATTGCTGACGCGCCCATGCCATGGCATCGAAGACAATTGCGAGGGCCGCCGGCGTATTGAGATCGGCATTCATGGCATCTGTAAATTTCTGCTGCCACTCCACAATGGCACCTTCCTTACTTCCCTTACCTTCTTTACCTTCCTCCCCTTCCTGCCTTTCCTCCCCTTCCTCCCCTCTTCTCCTTCGCACTTCCTCCATCCACTCCATAATCTTCCTCCGCGCTTTCCGCGCATCATCCAGTCCCCGTTCGGTGAATTTGAGATTTGTGCGGTAATGGACGGACAAAAGGTAGTACCGCAGGTCCAAAGGACTGAAGCCCTTCGCAACGATGTCCGGCAAACTTAACACGTTGCCAAGACTCTTACTCATCTTCTCCTCCCCCATATTGATACGCCTGCGGTGCACCCAGTACTTCACAAACGGCTGTTTGCCGCTGGATGCCTCGCTCTGCGCGATCTCACACTCGTGATGCGGAAAGATGTTGTCCTCCCCGCCCGTGTGGATATCGATCTGTTCGCCGAGGAGCGTAGAACTCATGGCGGAACATTCGATGTGCCAGCCGGGGAAACCCGAGGCGGGATCTTCACCTTCTGTTGTGGACACCTCGCCGGTGGCATACGACCACCGGAGGATGTGCTTGCCATTGTCGCCCACGCACTTTTTCCAGAGCGCAAAGTCCGCGGGGTGTTTCTTCACCTCCTTCACCTCAATGCGCGCACCCGCCGAGAGATTTTCCAGTGTATTGCCGGAAAGCGCTCCGTACTGCGGAAAGCTCTCAATGGAAAAATAGATGCCGTCGGCCGTCTCGTATGCATGCCCGCTCGCGAGGAGTTTTTTTACAAGGACGAGCATCGGCTGCACGTACTCGCTGGCACGCGGACGGTGTTCCGGCTCATGCATGTTGATCGCCTTCTCATCTTCCAGAAATTCCCGCTCAAACCGGCGGGCGATCTCCAACGGGTGGACTTTCTCACGCTCGGCTTGCTTCTGCACCTTGTCATCCCCCTGATCGGCATCGTGAAGCAAGTGCCCCACATCCGTGATGTTCTTCACGTGCGTGACGTTGTAGCCGGATACCTCCAGCCAGCGCCGCAGAAGATCGGCCATGAGGAAGGAGGCATAGTTCCCGATGTGCGGTCGGCCGTAGACCGTGGGGCCGCAGGTATACATGGCGACCTTCCCAGCGGTGATTGGTTCAAATGCCTCCTCCTTCTTATGGAGGGTGTTGTAGAGACGGAGGGAAGAAGGCTTCTTCTCGGGCATGAACACAGCATAGCGGATCTCAAGCAAACATGTCATGGTGAGCAAGCTTGTGGTGAGCCTGACGAACCATCGAACCATCATGTTTGCGACTCAAAATATCATCCTTCGACAGGGCTCAGGATGACATCATTGTGCAGAATAAAAAGAGCCCGGCACCGCGAAGGATGCCAGGCTCGTATGGTGAT
>JAQUNQ010000059.1 GCA_028717505.1 Candidatus Peribacteraceae bacterium | reverse complement strand
CCCCCGCATCTCCTCCGACGTGATCTTCGCCGTGCCGATGTCGAGGTGCCGGTAGAGCTGACGCGAATCGGCATTCACCCCCTCGGGGGAGAAGCCCGCGTCCCTGAGCGCGAGCGCGAGCGCGATCGAGGAGGCCGTCTTGCCGCTCGCGGTCGGCCCCAAGATCACAACGAGGGGATGGGCGGAACTCCTGAGAAATGCCTGCAAGTCTTCCATGACGCGGTGCACGGAGCGCATTCTATCGCAGGGGAAGGGAAAAAGTTGGAATGTCATCGAACATTAACATTGTGCTGGACAACAATATTCAGATGCGCGGCGCCAGTGCCGGAAAATCACGGAATCCGCTAAAATATTCGTGAACAATCAATCAATTCTCATCCTACGCGCCCTATCCCCTACGCCCTCCTCTCATGCATCCCGCTCTCCAGTCCATCGCCGAGAAGATCTCCCGCGGGCACCTGACCCCGCAGAATTTCCTGATCCCCACCGTCATCGAGAAGACGCAGTTCGGCGAACGCGCCTACGACATCTACTCCCGCCTTCTGGAAGACCGCCTCGTCTTCCTCGGAACGGCGATTAACGATGATGTATCGAATTCCATCATCGCGCAGCTCCTCTTCCTCGAGAAGGAGAACCAGAAGAAGGACATCACCCTCTACGTGAATTCCCCCGGCGGGCAGGTGACCTCCACGCTCGCGATGTACGACACGATGCAGTACGTCCAGCCGGACATCTCCACTGTCTGTCTCGGCATGGCGGCGAGCGGCGGCGCCATCATCCTGATGGGGGGCGCCAAGGGGAAGCGCTTCGCCCTCGAACATGCGGAGATCATGATCCACCAACCGCTCGGTGGCACGGAGGGGCAGGCGACGGACATCGCGATCCACGCGGATCACATCATTCAGACGAAGAAGCTCCTCAACGAGCTCATTGCGAAGCACACGGGCAAGCCCGCGGAGGAAGTGAGCGCCGATACCGAGCGCGACAAGTTCCTCTCGGCGAAGGAGGCCCTGAAGTACGGACTGATCGACCGGATCATCGTGAAGGGGGCATCTGCCAAGGAATGAATGCGCCTATCTGACGAAAACAGCTGGGATGCATGCATCCCAGCTGTGGAGAATCAAAGATATGCTATTTCGACGAGCAGCAACCGTCCTTGCCGGAGCAGCAGGAGGAGGACTTCACCACGACGAGATACACGAGGAGGAAGATCATCGCATTGATGGCTGCCGGCATCGTGCTCGAGAGGGACAAGCCCGAGAGGACGGACTTGAGGAGCATTCCCGCGGGAATGGAGCCGATGGCGATGCCTGCCGTCCATGCGGCGATTTCCGGGAACATGCCGATGACCAGGAGGGCGCCTCCGACGATCATCAGCGCAGGGAGGATGAACGCCCAGATCGTGCCGAGCACGCTCAGGGCAGCCAGATCCTCGCTCACCATGCCCCGGAACGCCGTGAAGGTCATGTAGTGGACGAGGCCCACGAAGAGGAGGGAGAGCCCGAAGCTCACGCGGACGATCGCCGCCGCGATGCACTTCGAGTGCACCGGAATCTTCAGTTCCATGGAAAGAGGGGGAAAGAAGTACGTCGTCCTGCATCTTGCATCGAGCCCACAGCTTGTACAAGTTATTTGTTCACAAACGGTGATTTGTGCAAGGCAATGTTTTGAAGGAAATAGAAGAAACAAAGGATGAAAAAGAGACAAAGGAATGAGCTACGAAAAATCGCAACGCGATCATCCTCTCTTTCTTTTCTTTCATCTCTTTCTTCTATTTCCTCTACTCTACCTGCCGTGTTTGAACTCCTCCACACCACACCCCTCGGTCGCCGCGGCCGGCTGCACACGGCCCACGGCGTCATTGAAACACCTTTCTTCATGCCGGTGGGGACGGGAGGCGCCATGCGCGGCATCACCCACAAGGACCTCCTCGACCTCGAAGCGCAGATCCTCCTCTGCAATACCTACCACCTGCACCTCCACCCCGGGGAGGACACCATCGCGCGGGCAGGCGGCCTCCATCGCTTCATCCATTGGGAGAAACCGATCCTCACGGACTCGGGCGGCTTCCAGGTCTTCTCCCTCAAGAGCATGCGGAAGATCACGGAGGAAGGCGTCCACTTCCGCTCCCACGTGAACGGCGATCCCCTCTTCCTCGGACCGGAGAGCGCCACGGAAATCCAGCACAAGCTCGGCGCCGACATCATCATGTGCTTCGATGAGTGCCCGCCTTCGACCGCCTCACGGAAGGACATCGAAGCTGCCGTGGATCGGACCTTGAAGTGGGCGAAAATCTGCAAGGAAACGCACGTACGACTGGCACAGAAGACTTCCGCGCCCCCCCTCCTCTTCGGCATCGTCCAGGGCGGACTGGAGCGCGACCTCCGCGAGAAGTGCGCGCGGGAGCTCCTCGCCATCGGCTTCGACGGCTACGCGATCGGCGGGCTCGCCGTGGGGGAGAGCGAAGAAGCGATGTTCGAAGTCCTGCAGTGGGTCTGCCCGCTCCTCCCCGCGGACAAACCGCGCTACCTCATGGGCGTCGGCGTTCTTCATCAACTCATAAAATGTGTTTCCCTTGGAATTGATATGTTCGATTGCGTTCTTCCAATGCGTATCGCCCGTCATGGGACGATCCTCCTCACGAGCGGAGAGGAATTGAAGATCACGAATGCCCCCTATAAGGAGGCCCACGAACCCATCGACCCCCTCTCCCCTTCCGACTTCAGCCAATCGCACGCGAGGAGCTACCTCCATCATCTCTTCAAGACCAATGAACGACTCGCGGAAACGATCGCCTGCAAGCAAAACCTCGGCGTGACGCTGAAGATGATGCGAGATCTCCGCGCGGAGATCGTCGCGCGCGCTACGCCTTGATCTTCGTCACTTCGATCTCCGTGTAGTCCTGCCGGTGCCCCTTCAGCCTGCGGTACCGTTTGCGGCGGCGCATCTTGTAGACGCGAATCTTCTCCCCCTTCCCATGGGAGAGAACCTCCACCTCCACGGCAGCGCCGGACACGTAGGGCTTGCCCACCGTCACATCGTCCGCACTCTTCGCGAGGAGCAACACTTTATCAAAGGTCACCTTCGCGCCACCCTCCGCCGGGAGGAGCGGCACCCGGAGCTTCATCCCCTCCTCCACCTTCTCCTGAAAGCCGGCGATGTCGACGAGCGCGAACATGCGAAAAACGGATCGTTGCCGCGCGAGTGTAGGGAAAGCAGGAACGGGGAGCAAGAAGAAACTTGCCGTCACATGCCGTGAATGAAGAAGATTGCAATATAGTAATAATTATGTTATAATTACAACAACACACACTTGCATGCCTGAAGTCTTCCAGCCCAAAGAGCAACCGCAGGAAAAGAAGGTGGAGACAACTCCGCAGGAACCCGAACTGATCGAGTTTCTCGGAAAGAAGCTGTGGGTGGACCCGCGCTTCGCGAAGCGCTTCACGAAGGCAAGCGAGCATTTGCCGAAAGGCACAACTTGGGAACTACGGGAGAGGAACGACAAGCGCTTCATCGTGGCAGTGGACGACCAGAAGAAGGACCTCACGGGGGAAATCCCCTACACGGACAGCTACGCGGAAGCCTTCATCACGAAGCTGGAGACGGCCGTCGCTCTGCAGCATCCGGAAATCGCGGGGGAGATACTGGGACGAAATTTCCAAATGGCCCGCCAATTGCCCGAAAAGGGGAAAATGAAGCTTTTGGAAGGCATTTCCGTTGAGCGGATCGACAAAGAAACATGGAACGTCGACATCGACACGGGGAGGTGGGCGCATCAGCAAATGTCTCCCGGCGGCTACTTCATCAACCTCTCCACCACCATGATCATGCCACAGGAGGACATGGTCATCCTGCTCGAGAGAGGCCTCATGGCGAGGATCGATCCGAAAGGAACGATCAAAACCAAGGAGTACGGACCGCTCATCCTCTCCATCAAAGACGGCAAGCTCGTCCTCCTGCGTCATGGGGATGGATTCGTCTACAAGTACAGAAAAGAAGAGAAATGACCAATGGATTGAAAATTAAAGAGAGAGACAAAATTCTGATCAATCTTTTCTTTACAGAGAAATCACGGCAAAGTTCCGCGCACACGCGGAACGGAGCCGGATGGCTGGGGAGGAAGGATTCGAACCTTCGAATGGCGGCTTCAAAGGCCGCTGCCTTACCACTTGGCGACTCCCCAGTACTTCGCTCATCTTACCTCAAAGGAAGGAGACTCACATGTCCCGCTGATGAGGAGCGTCGTCATGATCAAGAAATACAAATATCCCATCGGAAAATTGCATTTTTTAAGAGTTATTAATAAATGTCCGAATAAAGACATATCGGTGATTTGAGCATGCTGTTCTTGGCTTAAAATCAACGATTTTAGTCAATTTGACATAATATACATAATTATTGACATTTCTTAAATGATAATTAAAATAACTCCCTTTTACTTTCTGTCCACTTATCGCCACTTTTCCCTTGTCCCCTCCCCCAATCCCTATGGCAACGCTCGAGAAGGCGAAGAAGCTCTTCGCTACGTTCAGCCTGCTTGGTCTCCTGATCGCGCAACCAGGGATGACCAGCATCACCCGTACGTTCGCACCGGAGGCCACGGCATGCGGGGGCGGCGGATGCGGCGAGGGAACTCTCACCTGCCCGAATGGTTCCTCGAAAGTCATCATCTATAGCGATACGAATACGCTCCTTGGAAATGGAGCACCCTCTGTGCCGACGTGGACCGGCAACGAACTCTGGCATGCAAATATTCGGGGCGCCACCTGGGTATGGTCCTCGTACTACGTGACGCAGCCGGTGGCAGGCGAGAGCAATACCTTCCGCCGCACCTTTGATGTGCCGGGCCCCGTAACGGCGTCGCAGCTGACCATCGCCGTGGACAACGATCTCATCATGAACGTGAACGGCGAACGCCTGAACTCCGTCGAAGTGCCCAATACGTTCCTGGGAGAAATCAGCGCTTCTCCCGCAGGAAACTTGGTACAGGGCACGAACACGCTCGAGTTTGAAGTGACGAACTACCCGCAGGAAAACGGATCGGTAGAGACGAACCCCGCCGGACTCCTCTACAGGATGGAAGTCTGCTACCAGACCCAGGCCGCCCCGCAGTGCTCCGACGGCATCGACAATGACGGGGATCATCTCATCGATTATCCGAACGATCCGGGATGCACGAGTCCCCAGGACACCGACGAGCAAAATCCGGGGGCAACCGAGTGTTCCGACGGCGTGGATAACGACGGTGACCAGAAGATCGACGCCCTCGTGGAGGGCAGCATCGGTGGGGGCGATTTTGCCATCGAGAACGCCGAACCGAAGTACGGCAAGACGTGGATCGCCACGATCACCTGCCGCGCGAGCGACGGGAGCACGCACATGATCGGCAACACGAACGCCCTCTCGGTGCCGGCTGCTGTCGCCGACGCCATCGCCCAGAGACACCTGCCCTTCACGCCCCCGACCCAGCCACTCGTGCGCACCGACAACGGGAGCGGCGATGGCAGCACGTGGTATGACGGAACACCCCATCTGCCCACCCTCGAAGCGGTCTGCGAAATCCTCGGTTACGACAGTTACGTCTCCTCGACCTGCCGCGACAATGAGCGCAGTGGCAAATATCCCAACGGGAAGTGCAACTTCGATACCCCCTACAATAACGAGCACTTCCGCTTCAACGGCAACATTTCCCTCCCCGACTGCAGCGACGGGAGCGACAACGACAACGACGGACTCATCGACATGCAGGACTCAGGCTGTGTAAGTCCCAATGACATGAGTGAAGTTACGCATGACCCGGAGTGCGATAATCCGCAGGACGATAGTGAAGAAGGCCCGCAGTACTGCGCGGACGGCAGTACCCTCACTCTGGACGAATTCATCGCCGCAAAAAATCAGGGGGCGATCACGACAACCGTCACCGCCGATCAGGTGGCAAACACCGTCACGGCGACTGTCACAAACAGGACGGGATGCACGGCTCCCATGAGCTTCTCGGCTTACAAAATGTTCGATACGACGCACCTGTCCACGCAGGTCTACTACTCCGGCACACCTGTGCGGAACATCAGCGCGTCAGAGACGTTCGTCATCGCCATCCCGGACTGCAAGGTGCAGGCAGACCTCTGGTACGGCGAGGCCCCTCAGTCCCTCCTCGACTCCGACCCCTATTCCCAGCAGCCCGGATACGTGCCGCACTTCATCGACGGCATCATCCCGAATGACCCGCTCTGCACGCCCCAGTACTGCGCGAACGGGACCTCGATGACAGTGGACGAATTTCTCGCAGCCCGCTCCGCGGGAGCCGTCACCGAGCATCTGGAAGTCGTGAATGGCACGAGTGTGGTGGCGCACATCACGAACAACACGAACTGCACGGCTCCGCTGAGCCTGTCCTCGTACAAGATGGTGAACGACTTCCCCTACATCTCGACGCAGATCCTCTTCGACGACACCCCCACGACCACCATTGCCGCGAACGGGAATACGGAGTTTTCCGTCGACCTCC